>NZ_JAAGNB010001765.1:0-19023 GCF_010550475.1 Amycolatopsis sp. SID8362 | reverse complement strand
TGGTGTCGCTGCTCGCGCTCGGCGCCAGCGGGTACGCGTACGTGACGAAGGACCAGCTGCAGAGCACGGTCCCGACGACCGACGCGCTGACCCCGCGCGCCGGCGAGCCCGCGCCGCCCCCGGCGGACGACGGCGCGGACGACATCCTCCTGGTGGGCAGCGACGCGCGCACGGACGCCCAGGGCAACCCGCTCCCGGCGCGGCTGCTGCGGCAGCTGCGCACGGAAGCCAACAACGGCGCGGTGAACACCGACACGGTGATCGTGCTGCGGGTGCCGAAGAACGGCGGCAAGCCGTCGGCGGTCTCGATCCCGCGCGACACGTGGACCGAGATCCCCGGGCGCGGCCCGGGGAAGATCAACTCGGCGTACGGCATCGCGAAGGCGCACTACGCGCAGGAGCTGCGCGGGCAGGGCGAGCGCGACCAGGCGAAGATCGAGCGCGATTCGGACACCGAGGGCCGGCGGGTGCTGGTGCAGGCGGTCCAGGACCTGACGCAGGTGCGGATCGACCACTACGCCGAGGTCAACCTGCTGGGCTTCTACCTGCTGACCGAGGCGCTCGGCGGCGTGAAGGTCTGCCTGAACCACGCGACCGAGGACAAGGACTCGGGCGCGAACTTCCGCCGCGGCGAGCAGACGGTGTCGGGCGGCGAGGCGCTGTCGTTCGTCCGCCAGCGCAAGAACCTCCCGCGCGGCGACCTGGACCGGATCGTGCGCCAGCAGGCGTTCCTGTCCTCGGCCCTGCACCAGGTGCTGTCGGCGGGGACGCTCACCAGCCCCGGGACGCTGAACGGCCTGATGGACGCGGTGCACCGCGCGCTGACCATCGACCCCGGGCTCGACCTGCTGCAGTTCGCGCAGCAGGCGAAGGGCATCGCGTCGGGCGACCTGGCGTTCGCGACGATCCCGGTGATCACCGCGAACGGGCGGAGCGCGGACGGCCAGAGCATCGTGGAGGTCGACCCGAAGGCGGTCCGCGAGTACGTGGCCGGCCTGGCGGGCCGCACGGCACCCCCCGCCTCGGCCCCGCCTCCTTCCGGCGGCGGCTCGGGCAGCGGCGCCGCCCCCGCCGCGGCACCGCTGCTCCAAGACTCCCCCGGCGTCCCCTGCGTCAACTGACCCCGCGCCACTTTCCCTACGAAAGTGCAGCCACCTCACACGAACCTCACGCCACTTTCCCTACGAAAGTGCGACCACTTCACGCGAACCTCACGCCACTTTCTCTACGAAAGTGCCAACACCTCACACCAAACTCACGCCACTTTCCCTACGAAAGTGGCGGCGTCGTCAGGCGAAGTCGGCGCGGTGGTCCTCCGCCCACTGGCGGAACGTCCGTGGCGCGTGGCCCGTCACCTTGTGGACCACGTCCGTCACCAGCGACGGCTCCCGCGACGTCCGCGCCCACGTCCGAAGGATCTCCGGCGGCACCTCCGGGGGCCAGCCCAGCGCGACCATCCGCTCGGCCGCCTGCTCCGGCGTCAGCTCCTCGACCGGCAACGGCCGCCCGAGGACGTCCGCCAGTACCGCCGCCTGCTCGCGGAACGAGATCGGCTCCGGACCGGTCAGCGCGAGCGACTGCCCGGCGTGCGAGCCGTCGATCAGGACGCGGGCCGCCACCGCCGCGATGTCGCGCTCGTGGATGGCGCCGATCCGCGAGTCCGGGTACGCCGTGCGGACCACGCCCTCCTTGATGTCCGCGCGCCAGCCCAGGGTGTTCGTCGCGAACGCGCCCGGGTGCAGCACCGTCGAGGCGAACGAACCCGCCGCCAAGGCCTGCTCGGCGGCTTGGTGCAGCCGCGCGACCCGGCTCTGCGCGGACTCCGGTTCGAGCGTCGCCGCGGACGACAGCAGCACCACGTGCCGCACCCCCGCCGCCTCGGCCGCCTTCACGAACCCTTCGGTGCCCTGCGGGCGCGTGTAGAGGAAGACCGCCGAAACGCCGTCGAGCGCGGCGTCCAACGTGGACGCGTCTTCGAGGTCCGCGCTCACCTTCGCGACGCCGTCCGGGACGTCGAGCGTCGTCGCGTCACGGCTCGCCGCGCGGACGTCCTGACCTGCGGAAACGAGTTCGTCCAGCACCGCACGCCCGACGTTCCCGCGGGCTCCGGTGACGAGAATGGTCATGGCTGTTCCCCAGTTCCGAGATAGATTTGCTTGCAAAGCAAAGCTACTCAGCCCGGCGATCCGGTGTCAACCGGCGCGGTCCGTGGTCCGCGTTTTAGCCTTGTCCACATGAGCCTGACCGACGAGCTGCTGCGCCCGCTGCTGGCCTCGCCCGCCCGACCGCTGATCACCCACTACGACGACCAGCTCGGCAGCCGCGTCGAGCTGTCCGTGGCGACCACCGCCAACTGGGCGGCGAAGACGGCCAACTGGCTGACCGAGGAGTTCGACGTCGAGCCGGGCGACGCGGTGGCCGTGCAACTCCCGGCGCACTGGCAGACCGTCGGCGTGCTGCTCGGGGCGTGGTGGTGCGGGGCGCGCGTGGTGACCGAGGGCGCGGGCGCGCGGGTGGCGTTCGTCGGGCCGGACGACCCGGAGCCGACCGGCGCGACCGCGACCGCCGTCGTCACGCTCGACCCGATGGGCCGCGGCCTCGCCGAACCGCCGGGCGGCGGCGCGTTCGACTACCTGACGGAGTCGCGGATGGCGGGCGACCAGTACAGCCCGCTCTTCCCGATCCCCGGCGACACGGCGGCACTGTTCGACTCCACTGTGGACGAAGTGCTGGCCGAAGCCCGCGCCCGTGCGGCGAAACTGGGCCTCACCCCGGACGACCGCGTGTTGTCCACAAAGGAGTGGGACGGGCCGGAGGGCATCCTCGACGGCCTCCTCGTCCCCCTCGCCGCCGGCGCCCACCTGGTCCACGTCAGCAACGCGGACGAGGCGAAACTGGGTGCCCGCCGTGATGCGGAGCGCACCACGGCGGACCTCCCGGCTTAAGCGTTCTGCAGTTCCCCGGCTTCGACGCGGCGGGCGCGCTTGCGGCCCCACAGCAGGTGGTCCAGCGAAAACCGCCCGCCGTTGAAGCCGAGCGCGAGCCCGGCCAGCGCCAGCACGAAGACGAGTTCGTAGCCGCCCTGCCCGGTCAGGCCGTTGTCGATGTGCACCGAGAGCAGCGCGCCGACCGAGATCACGACGTACCCGATGCCGACCAGCGGCAGCAGGAACCCGGCGATGAACGCGATCGAGCCGAGGATTTCGACGGCCATCGCGAAGATCGCCGCGGCCGTGGGCAGCGGGATGCCGGTCATCTCGAAGAACTTCGCCGTGCCGTCGATGCCGCTGTTCCACTTCTGGATGCCGTGCGCGAGGAAGACGACCGCGACGCCGATCCTCCCCAGCAACAGGGCCACGTCCTTGAATCGTCCGAACATCGGTTTCAGCTCCCCGGTGGGTGAATTTTCAACTGACTCGCCCCAAGCTAGAGGTCCGAAACGCCCGGTCGAAGCATCGGAGGGTGATCGACAGGGAACCGACAGGGATCAGAAAAGCGGTTGGCGGCACCCGGCACGAGCGCTATCTTCGCCCTGACCTGCGCCGACGACCGTGAGGAGACCCCGATGCGCCGACAGACCGTCCGACCCGGCCTGTCACCCGCATCACAAAGGACTCCTCGCGACCGTGAAAACCCTGAACATCGGCATCCTCGCGCACGTCGACGCCGGTAAGACCAGCCTGACCGAGCGCCTGCTCTTCGACGCGGGCGTCATCGACCACCTCGGCAGCGTCGACCGGGGCGACACCCAGACCGACTCGCTCGAACTCGAACGCCGCCGCGGCATCACCATCCGGTCCGCGGTGGCGTCGTTCCTGACCGGCGACACCCGGATCACCCTGATCGACACCCCGGGCCACTCGGACTTCATCGCCGAGGTCGAGCGCGCCCTGCGCGTGCTCGACGGCGCCGTCCTCGTGGTGTCCGCCGTCGAAGGCGTCCAAGCCCAGACCCGCGTGCTGATGCGCAGCCTGCGCCGCCTCGCCATCCCGACGCTGGTCTTCGTCAACAAGACCGACCGGGACGGCGCCCGCGACCAGCTCGCCGACATCCGCGCGAAGCTGGCCCCGCGGGCGTTCGCGCTGCACGCGACGTCGCCCGACGAGCTGGGCGAGCTGCTGGCCGACGGCGACGACACCTTCCTGGAGTCCTATGTGGACAACCGAGTGGACGCTGCGGCCTGCCGCGCCGAGCTGGCCCGGCAGGTCGCCCGCGCCGAAGTGCACCCGGTGCTGACCGGCTCGGCGATCACCGGCGCCGGCGTCGCCGACCTGGTGACGGCGATGGCCGGGCTGCTCCCGGCGACCGAGCGCACCGGCGCCGGGCCGCTGGCCGCGACGGTGTTCAAGATCGACCGCGGCCGCGCCGGGGAGAAGATCGCCTACGCCCGCCTGCATTCCGGCTCCCTGGCACCGCGGCAGCGGATTTCCTTCTACCGCGGCGAAACCGAGTTCACCGGCCGGGTCTCGGCGGTCGAAGCCGCCGGCGAGGACGTGGCGCTCGCCGGGGACGTCGCCCGGGTGCGCGGCCTGCGCGAGGTCCGGATCGGCGACCGGCTCGGCTCCCCCGGTGCCGACCGCGACCGCGTGTTCGCGCCGCCGAGCCTGGAAACCGTGGTGCGGCCGGTCCGGCCCGAGCAGGCGGCGGCGCTGTTCACCGCGCTGACCAGACTGTCCGAAGAGGACCCGCTGATCGACGTCCGCCGGTCCGGCCACGACGTTTCGGTGCGGCTCTACGGCGAAGTGCAGAAGGAGGTGCTGCGCTCGATGCTGGCCGACGGCGCCGGCATCGACGTCACCTTCGAGCGCACGCGCACGCTGTACGTCGAGAAGCCGGTCGCCCGCGGCGAGGCCCTCGAGGAGCTGGATCCGGAACAGCGGCTGTACTTCTTCGCGACGGTCGGGCTGCGGGTGGAGCCCGGGCCCGGAGTCGCGTTCGGACTGTCGGTGGAGCTGGGCTCGCTGCCGCTGGCGTTCCACAAGGCGATCGAGGAGACCGTCCACCACACCCTCGAACAAGGGCTCTACGGCTGGGAAGTGCTGGACATCGCCGTCACGCTGACGCACACGGCGTTCTTCAGCCCGCTCAGCGCCGCGGGCGACTTCCGCAAGATGACGCCGCTGGTGCTCATGGCGGCGCTGAAGAAGGCCGGCACGCGGGTGCACGAGCCGGTGCACCGCTTCGAGCTGGAAGTCCCGGTGAACGCCGTCAGCGCGGTGCTGCTCAAGCTGGCCGAACTGCGCGCGGTGCCCGGCGAACCGGTCACCGCGAACGGGTCCTGCACGCTGCACGGCACCATCCCGGCGGCGCACGTCCACGAGTTCGAGCAGGCGTTGCCGGCGCTCGGCCAGGGCGAAGGCGTCTTCCTCAGCGAGTTCTGCGAGTACCGGCCGTACCCGGGGCCGCCGCCGGTCCGGCCCCGGACCGGCGACAACCCCTTGGACCGCAAGGAATACCTGGCGCAGGTCGCCCGGCGTTAGCGCTTGTGCGCCCAGGCCGCGCCGAAGCAGTACGCGCCGAACGCGGCGAGGCCGAGCGCGACGGCGGTCAGCAGAACGGTGCCGAAGGGCTGGGCGGCGAGCGTCTTGAGCGCGGCGTCCAGCCCGCCGGCCTGGTTCGGGTCGGCCTTGAACCCGGCGATGGCGAGCAGGATCGCGACCACGGTGAAGACGAGGGCCTTGGCGAGGTAACCCGTGGTGCCGAGCCAGCCGATCCAGCGCTTGCTCTTCCCCGGCAGCTCGGTCGTGTCGAGGTCTTCGAGGAACGTCTTCTTGGCGCCCTTCACCCCGGCGGCGATCGCGACCCCGAGGACGCACGCCGCGGCGATGACCACCAGCGCCGGCCCGGCGGGCAGCTGGAGCAGCTTGGCGGTGAACTCCTGCTGCTGCCGGCTGCTCGACCCGCCGCCCCCGCTGCCGGTGGCGATCCGGAAGGCGGTGAAGCCGAGCAGGATCACGACGACACCGCGGGCGACGGCGCCAATCCGCTTGCGCGTCCGCTTCCCGCCGCTGACCCACTCGTACCCGGTGGCGGCCATCAGGAACTGCCAGAGGCCGAACAGGACGAGCCCGATGGCCACGACCCACAGCAGGACCTGGCCGAACGCCGTCGAGCCGATCTGCTGCATGGCGCCCTTCTGGTCGGCCTGCTCGCTGTCGCCGAAGGCAACCTGGAGGGCCAGGTAGGCGATGACCAGGTGCACGACGCCGTAGCACGCCATGCCGATCCGACCGAGCAGCTGCGTGGTGTCGCTCTTCTCGCCTCTTTCGGCGGTGGCCTCTGTCCGGTTCATGCCGGCTCGGGTACCCAATCCGAAGCGGAATCCGCTGGGCTGAGTGGCGCAATCCCGCGCGGCGATGGGACGACCGGGGCACGGACGCGCGACTGATCGGAGTCGGGGTGCACCCCGACTCCGGCTCAGGCGGGCCGGCGCCGGACCTCGTCGAGCCGGGCCCAGCCGCCGTTGACGGCGAGCAGCGTCAGCACCTGCTCGGCCTGCTCGGCGAACCGCGCGAGGTCGTCGTGCAGCAGCGCGGCGCGGTCCCCGTCGAGCTGGTCGGCGTCGTCGAACCAGAGCGAGATCACCGACCCGGCCGTGACGGCGAGCCCCTGCGTCAGCCGGAGGAAGCCGTCCGACGGCTCAGCGGCGTCGGCGCGGTAAGCGGTTTCGATCTCGTCGCAGGCGGCGAGCAGTTCCCGCAGCTGCCGAACCGCCCCGGCCGGCGTGCCGTCCCAGGCGGCCGTCGGCCAGGCGCGGTCGGACAGCTCGAGCCACAGCCGCCAGCCGGCGACCAGCTCGGCTTCGTCGTGGGGCGTCCAGGACGCCGGAACCGGCCAGTACATACATCGAGGGTGACACCGCCGGAGCGGAAAACCGCCCCGGCGGTGGGTTATGTCTCATGTGGCGAAACTCAGCTGATCACGGGCGGCACCGGCACGCACGGCGGCGTCTTGGCGTGCGCGGGGTCGAGCGCGTTGAGCACCAGCCCCTGCGCGACGGGGTCGTAGGTGATGCCGAGGTGGTCGGTGAAGTCGAGCCCGCAGACGTTCTGCAGCAGGATGTTCTTGACGTTCGGTTTCGCGGGCAGGAACGCGCTGGAGTACGGCGTGACGACGTCGTCGTAGCGGGTCTGGATGACGGTGTACTGGACGCCGTCGACGGTCTCGCCCCCGGCGTTGAGGTCGGTGAGGAAGTCCGACCCGACGGCTTGCTCGTTGCACGCCTGGCAGACGGTCCCGAGCGCGGCGGGCACCCCCGGGATCCGTTCGAGGGTGCTGAGCAGCCCGAAGAGATCGGTCCCGTGGTTGGACGGCGACAGCCCGACGAGCCGGCTGATCTTGCTCGCGCCCCCGAGGTACTTGATCCAGTACCGGACGTTCATCCCGCCCTGCGAGTGCCCGACGACGTCCAGCTTGCTCGCCCCGGTCCTGGCCAGGATCTCGTCCCCGAAGGCGGCAAGCGCTTTCGTGGTGTCGGCGATCGGCCCGACGGTCTGCAGGAAGGCCCCGGGCGCCCCGCCGAAGTTCCCGGCGAAGACGCAGTACCCGGCGTTGGCGAGCTTCTGCGACAGGTTGGCCCAGTTTTCGTACGCGTTGGCGGTGGTCCCGTTGGACAGCAGCACGGGATTCGGGTGCGCGGCCGAGGGCTTGCAGTTCCAGTCGTTCGCCCCGGGCGGCGCGATGGTGGGATCGGCCAGCGAGTAGAGCGCGGCCGTGAGGATGTTCGGCTGAACGGGCCCGGTGGGTTCTCGTTCCGCGGCTTGGCCGGTCCCGGCCCCCAGTACCAGCGCCGCCACCGAGGCGACGGCCGCCGTGAGCCACCTGCGCGTCGTTGCGCCCATCCGTTTCACCTCTCTGTGAACCGATGGTGATCCGCGTCACCGCAGAGTTAACGCGCGAGTAACTTGTCTGGACACTCCCCCTGGTGAGTGATTTTCTTTCGGTGTTTTTGCTGGTAAGAGCGCCACGCAAAGCGCCCCCGGCACCACTGGGGTGCCGGGGGCGTCGCTCGCGCGAGGGTCAGCCCTTGAGCAGGGCGCGGGCCATCACGACCTTCTGGATCTGGTTCGTGCCGTCGTAGATCTCAGCCTCTGAGCTGCGTGAACGGCCTGGCGATGTCGGGGCTTCGACGTGACCGCGATGCGGGTCCGGCAGGGGATACGCAGGTGCCGATCGCGCACCACGCGTGCAACATCCGCCACGTCGCTGCTTACCCTGCCGGTTCGGCTTGCGCCTCGGGCGCCCCGTGCACCTGTTGAGGCGGATTGGCCGAAGTATGACGTAACCGCCTACCGGTCCTCAACGCCGCCCGAGACCTCGGAGGACGGGTAGTACGCAGCATCGAGGTCTACTACCTCGACGTTGGTGCGGGAAGGCCATGGCTACGCATCGGTTCCGAAGAACCAGAGCCCGATGTGGGCACTGCCTGGATTGGCCGGAGTCGGGCGGTCTGGTGCCGATGACGACCTGATCATGGACCCCAGGGCCGCCCGAACTACCGAGTCAAGATCAATCTAGCCCTTGAGCAGGGCCCGCGCCATCACGACCTTCTGGATCTGGTTCGTGCCTTCGTAGATCTGCGTGATCTTCGCGTCGCGCATCATGCGCTCCACCGGGAAGTCGCGGGTGTAGCCGGCGCCGCCGAAGAGCTGGACCGCGTCCGTCGTGACCTCCATCGCGATGTCCGACGCGTACGCCTTCGCCGCCGAGGCCATGAAGCCCGCGCGCTTGTCGCCGCGCTCCGAGGCCGCTGCCGAGGCGTAGACCAGGTGGCGGGCCGCTTCGATCTTGGTGCCCATGTCGGCCAGCATGAACTGGATGCCCTGGAACTCCGCGATCGCCTTGCCGAACTGGCGGCGGTCCTTCACGTACGCCACGGCCGCGTCGAGGGCGCCCTGGGCGATGCCCAGTGCCTGGGCGCCGATCGTCGGGCGGGTGTGGTCGAGGGTGCGCAGCGCCGTCTTCAGGCCGGTGCCCGGCTCGCCGATGATGCGGTCCTCGGGGATCGTGCAGTTCTCGAAGTAGATCTCGCGCGTCGGGGAACCCTTGATGCCGAGCTTCTTCTCCTTCGGGCCCACCGAGAAGCCCGGGTCGTCCTTGTGCACGACGAACGCCGAGATGCCGTTGGCCTTCTTCTCCGCGTCCGGGTCGGTCACGGCCATCACCGTGTACCAGGAGGACTCGCCCGCGTTCGTGATCCAGCACTTGGTGCCGTTGAGCACCCAGTGGTCGCCGTCGAGCCGGGCGCGCGTGCGCATCGACGCGGTGTCCGAGCCCGCTTCGCGCTCCGAAAGCGCGTACGACGCCGAGGCCTCGCCCGACGCGATCGAGGGCAGCACCAGCTTCTTCACGCTCTCCGAGCCGGACAGGATGATCGGCTGGGTGCCGAGCTTGTTCACCGCCGGGATCAGCGACGCCGACGCGTCGACGCGCGCGACCTCTTCGATCACGATGCAGGCGCCGACGGCGTCCGCGCCCTGGCCGTCGTACTCCTCGCCGATGTGGACGGCGTTGAAGCCCGACTTGACCAGCGCGTTGTACGCCTCGATCGGGTAGCGCTCGTTCTCGTCGACCTCGGCCGCGTACGGCGCGATCTCCTTCTCGGCCAGGGCCCGGACCGCGGCCCGCAGCTCCTCGTGCTCCTCGGCAAGCTGGTACAGGCCGTCGGTCACTTCGGGTCACCTTCTCTGCAACGTCGGAAGAGTTCTGTCGATGTTAGCGCTCGTTCACAGCAGGTGGCGCCCTCGTCCTTGTGTCGTTGACCGCAGAATTCGTATGGTCGAGTGATGCCGCTCACCGCGCCGACGACGCCGCCCGGTTTGCCCGCCTCCCTCGACTACCCCGAAGTCCCCGTCGGTTCGATCCTCGCCGCGGGCGCCGCCCGCTGGGGTGACCGGATCGCCTTCGAGCACGACGGCCGCAGCCTCACCTTCACCGAGACGTGGCACGCCGCCTGCCGGTTCGCGCACGCGCTCGGCGCCCGCGGCATCGGCCGCGGCGACGTCGTGGCGCTGCACCTGCCGAACTGCCTCGCGTTCCCGGTCGCCTACTACGGGACGCTGCTGGCCGGCGCCACCTTCAGCCCGGCGAACCCGCTGCTCCCGCCGGACGACCTCGCCTTCCAGCTCACCGACTGCGAGGCCGCGGCCGTGGTGACGTTCGGCCCGGTCGCGGGCGCGCTGGCGAGCATCGCCGACCGGATCCCGGCGCGGCTGACGGTCGTCGTCGCCCCCACCGGTGACCTGCCCGAGGGCGCCGTCGAGTTCGAGGCGTTCCAGGACGGCCAGCCGGCGACGCGGCCCGAGGTGGACATCGACGTCCACGAAGACCTCGCGCACCTGGCCTACACCGGCGGCACCACGGGCCGCTCGAAGGGCGTCCGGCTCACGCACCGCAACGTCGTGGTCAACACCCTCCAGCACGCCTGCTGGGGCTCCGGCTCGGTGCCGGCCCTCGACGCGCATGGCGACGTCACCCTCGACCAGATCGGCAGCGAGGAGGAGTGGGCGACGCGCCTGGGCACCGGCGTCGCGATCAACCTGACGCCGTGGTTCCACGCGATGGGCATCATCGGCGGCCTGAACGCGGCGGTCCTCGCGGGCACGACGATCGTCCTGCACACGCGCTTCGACCCGCCGGCCTACGTCGCCGACGCCGAACGGCTGCGCATCACGGGCATCGGCGGCGCGCCGGCGCTCTTCGCCGCGCTGCTCGCGACGCCGTCGTTCCACACCGCCGACCTGTCGTCGGTCCGCTCGATCGGCTCGGGCGCGGCGCCGATGAACCACGCGATGATCACCGCGCTGCGCGACCGCTTCCCCGGCGTCGTCATTTGCGAGGGCTACGGCCTCACCGAGGCGACGATGGGCGCGGTCATCTCGCCGACGTACCAGTCGGGCACGCGCAAGGTCGGCTCGGTCGGCGTCCCGATCTTCGACACGGAGGTCAAGATCGTCGCGGCCGAGGGCGGCGAAGATCCGCTCCCGGCGGGCGAGAAGGGCGAGGTCTGCCTCCGCGGCCCGCAGATCATGCAGGGCTACCGCAACCGCCCCCAGGAGACGGCCGACACCCTCGTCGACGGCTGGCTCCACACCGGCGACATCGGCATCCTCGACGCCGACGGCTACCTCTCCATCGTCGACCGCAAGAAGGACATGCTGCTGTACAAGGGCTACAACGTCTTCCCCCGCGAACTGGAGGAACTGCTGGTGACGATGCCCGGCGTGGCGGCGGCCGCGGTGGTCGGCCGCCCGGACGCCGAGGTCGGCGAGCTGCCGGTCGCGTTCGTGGTGCCGCGCGGGCCGTTGGACGCGGACGAGCTGATGGCCGCGGTCAACGAGAAGGTGCTGCCGTACAAGCGGTTGCGGGAGGTGCACGTGGTCGAGCAGATCCCCGTGTCGGCGGCGGGGAAGGTGCTCAAACGCGAACTGCGGGAACGGCTGTGAGATAACCGGGCAATATCGAATACGCATCGGACCCCGGGCGGCGTAACGAAATCCGGGCCGATCGCGAAGCGCTTCCGCAGCCGGGGCGAACTGCCTATCATGGCGAGGATCGCCACGTTGGTCCGCCGGCCGGGGGAATTCGCATGGAACAGAAGTTCACGGCAACCAGCCTGCTCTCGGCAGTGCGCTGGCTTTTCGAAACCAATGGCTACGACGTCAGCGACCCGGTCGAGCGCCGCGGCGTCGAAGTCGAGCTCGTCGCGACCCAGCTCTCCGGCTTCAGCGAGCAGAACGTCTACATCGAGCCCACGGTCCAGCAGGTGGACGGCGTGCGGTACGACGAGTACCTCGCCAAGCTGACGCCGTTCCGCAACGAGCCCGGCGCGCAGCGGATGATCATTTCCCCGGCGGGATTCGCGCCGGGTGTCAAAGAACGGGCCGGCGCCGAAGGAATTCTCACCTTCACCTACGACGAGCTGTTCGCGAACTTCGAACGGGTTCAGCCCTACCTGTCGTACATCCTGGGCGATTCGATCGAGGCGAAGAACCTCCAGGCACTGGACGAAGTCTACGAGGAACCCAACTTCGACGACAAGCACGGGAAGCAGTGGGCCACGGCCCACCTCAACGACTGGCTGCGCGATGACGACAAGGACAGGTCCTGGCTGATCATCGTCGGCGAGTACGGCACCGGCAAGACCGCGTTGACCGAGGTACTGCAGAAGCGATGGACGGAGCTGTACCAGAAAGGCGTCAGTCCACGCCTGCCGTTCCGTATCGAACTGCGCGACTTCACCAAGCAGTTCGACTCGCGAGGCCTACTGCACCACTTCCTGGACCGCAACGAATTGGCACATCTCCCAGTCGCCTTCGTCGAAAGCATGATCGCCAACGGTCACGTCGTGCTGCTACTGGACGGGTACGACGAAATGGCCCAGTATCTCAACGTGCGCGAGCGGCGCGCATGCCTGGAGGCTCTCGCAGATCTGGCAAGCAACGGGGCAAGAGGCATCTTGACGAGTCGCCCCAACTACTTCACAGAAGCCGAAGAGCTACGAGTATTCGAGGTCCTGTACAAGAAGCTTGGCTCACCGCACGCCAAAACTTCCCTGAACCACAAGATAGCCGAAAAAGAACGTGAAGTCGACTTGCTCCTGGAGAGGTTCGTACTCAATCGCGTCGAGCGCAGCCTCCGAGACCTCACCGAGGAGCAGACCATCGAACTGGTTCGCAGGCGGCTCAAGGACGACCCCGAAGGCGCGGAAGTCGTAACCGGACTGCTTTCGAAGGTCTTCCGGAACGACGAGGACAGGAATGTCTCGCTGTCCGGAAAGCCGGTGATCATCACCTACCTCCTCGATGTCGTCGAAGAACTCAAGGAGGACAGCGAGGAAGATACAGAGAAGAAGATGTCCGAGTGGGACATCTACAACCTGATCGTGAACAAGCTCATGCTGCGCGACTGGGGAAGAACAAACACCCTGGATCCCGATGAGCGACTTCTTTTTCTTCAGCAGCTTGCTCTGTACACGTCCATCAGTCAGCAGAAGAGCTTGAACGAGTCGAGCTTTCGCGAAGTCACAAGAAAGGTTTTCGAATCGAAGATAGCGAGAAAGCGCATCGAAGGGGCGACGGACGCCGAGGATTCCCTCTTCGACGACCTCCGTACCTCCACAACGCTCACCGCGAGTACGGAAAAAGGCATCGCCAAGTGGCAGTTCTCCCACAACTCCCTGCGTGAGTTCCTGCTGGCCGGCTACCTCATCGACTGCCTCGTCGACGGCAAGCCGGAGCCGCAGTCCGTGCCGGTGACGGACACCATGATCACCTTCGTCAACTCGATGCCGGAGGAGAAGCTGCGGGAGGCGTACACGCAGCTCTCCGCCCTGTGGCCGTCGCGGAAGATGCACAAGGGCATCGATCAGATGCTCACCCTGCTCTGGGGTGCGAAGCGGCACAACGAGCGCAAGAACCGGGGCGTCGCCGCCAGTCTGCGCGACCTCATCGGCGACAGCTTCGACCTCTCGAACTGCACGCTGACCGGCGTCAACTTCAGCTCGGGCGACCAGGTCGACCTGCGTGGTCTGAACGCGTCGAGCAGCATCATGACCGACACCGTCTTCACCGACGTGGATCTGACCGGGTCGAACTTCTCGGAATCCGCGATCGACGCCTGCGTGCTCACGAACGCCGACGTGAGCGGTGCCGACTTCTCCAACCTCCTGATGCTGGACACGGAGATCACCGGGCTGGTGTGCACCGGAGCGAACTTCACCAACCTCACCAAGGACTCGACGGCGTTGCTGAAGGTCGGGAAAGACCTCCACGTGCTCGACGCGACCAGGCTCCGGGGCTACCTGAAGCGGCGCGGGGCCATCACGGACCCCGTCAACCCGTACTTCATGTTCTGCCTCGACCAGAACTTCGACATCTGCGAGAAGATCTGCCGCGTCCTGCTGGACGGCGCGTGGCACCAGCGCCTCGGCTTGGAGCAGCGCGGCGCGTCCGAGCGCAACGTCAGGCTGGCCAAGAAGTTCGTCCAGTTCCTGATCTCCGTCGGCCACGTGCAGATCAAGAACGGCACCGGCGGGAAGCTCATCGGCACCACGCAGAGCGGCCGCCCGGTCGTGGCCCGGCTGAGCGAAAACGCCCAGATCGACGAGACGCTGCTGCCCTTCTTCGAGCAGAACCTGAACCAGTAACGGACTCAGTGGCCGGTCTTGGCGCGCAACGCCGCGTCCTTGTCCAGGACCAGCTTCTCCAGGTCCTGCTGGAACTTCGCCATCTTCGAGCGCAGGCCCTCGTCGGACGCCGCCAGGATGCGGACCGCCAGGAGGCCCGCGTTGCGCGCGCCGCCCACCGAGACCGTTGCCACCGGGACACCCGCCGGCATCTGGACGATCGACAGGAGGGAGTCCATGCCGTCCAGGTACTTCAGGGGGACCGGGACGCCGATCACCGGGAGGACCGTGGCCGAGGCGACCATGCCCGGGAGGTGGGCCGCGCCGCCCGCGCCCGCGATGATCACGCGGATGCCGCGGGCCACCGCCGAGGTCGCGTAGTCCAGCATGCGCTGGGGCGTCCGGTGCGCCGAGTAGACGCCGACCTCGTACTCGACGCCGAACTCGTCCAGCGCCGCGCCGGCCGCCTCGAGGGTCGGCCAGTCCGAGTCGCTGCCCATGATCACGCCCACCTGCGGCGCCATACCCGTCACTCCCGTCAGTGGATCTCGTAGCCGTCGAGCCAGACGGCGTGGGACAGCCAGTGCGCCGACAGCAGCGCGCGGTTGCGCAGGTCGTCCATGCGCTCGCCGGTGAAGTTGACGTGCCCGAGCTTGCGCCCCGGGCGCTCCTGCTTGCCGTACAGGTGCACGCGGACCTCCGGGTACCGCGCGAACAAGTGGTGCAGCCGCTCGTCCGGGCCCATTTCGGGCAGCTCCGCGGCACCCAGCACGTTCGCCATCACGCACGCCGGCGCGACCAGGTCGGTTCGGCCCAGCGGATAGTCGAGGACCGCGCGCAGGTGCTGCTCGAACTGCGACGTGCGCGAGCCGTCCATCGTCCAGTGGCCGGAGTTGTGCGGGCGCATCGCCAGCTCGTTCACCAGCAGCCCGGTGTCGGTCTCGAACAGCTCCACGGCCAGCAGGCCCGTGACGTCCAGCGTCGACGCCACCCGCAGCGCGAGGTCCTGTGCCTCGTGCACCCGCGATTCGGACAGGCCCGGGGCCGGCGCCAGCACCTCGGTGTTGATGCCGCCCTCCTGGACCGTCTCGACCACCGGGTACGCCGCGCCCTGGCCGAAGGGCGAGCGGGCGACGAGCGCGGACAGCTCCCGCCGCATCGCCACCTTCTCCTCGACCAGCAGCGCCGTACCCGCTTCGAGCAGCTCCGGCACCGTCTCGCGGGCGTGCTGCGCGGTGTCGAGCATCCAGACACCGCGCCCGTCGTACCCGCCGCTCGACGCCTTGAGCACGACCGGCCAGCCGTGCTCGCCGCCGAACGCCACCACGTCGTCCACTGTGGACACCTCGGCGAAGGCCGGGCCCGGCACGCCGAGGCCCGCCATCATCTCGCGCATCACCAGCTTGTTCTGCGCGAAGCCCAGCGCCGACGGCGCCGGCCGGATGACGTAGCCCTCCATCGCCAGCGTCAGCAGGTGCTCGCCCGGCACGTGCTCGTGGTCGAACGTGAGCACGTCGACCGAGGCCGCGAACTTCCGCAGCGCGTCGAGGTCGGTGTGGTGCCCCAGGGTGACGTCGCCCGCGACGAGCCCCGCCGCTTCGTTCTCGCCCGCGGCGAGCACGCGCAGGGACTGACCGAGGGAGATCGCCGCCTGGTGGGTCATCCGGGCCAGCTGCCCGCCGCCCACCATGCCCACGACGGGCAGACCGGTGTTTTTGTCCATAGCGCCGATCAGCCTAAACGGTCACGACCTGGGGTGACCGCCGGACCAGGCGAAGCTCACGCGCCGCCAGCCCGAGGATCCCGGCCGCCGCCGCGAGCACGTAGACGTTGCCGAGGACCGACCAGCCCAGGCCCCAGGAGAACTCCGTGTCGCCGCCGTTGGGCACCAGCATCACGAGCTGCGAGAGGAACAGCGCCGCCACCGCCGCCGCGGCCCACCACCGCGCCTTCACCACCAGCAGCGTGAGCAACGGCACGCACCAGACCCAGTGGTGCGACCACGACACCGGCGACAGCAGCAGCCCGTAGAACGCCGTCACCAGCAGCGCCGCCGCGTCCTCGCCACGCCGGTGCAGCCGCACCACCAGCCACACCGCGGGCACGGCCAGCACCGCCGCCACCCCGACCGCCACCGCCAGCGACCAGGGCGCCAGCGCCGAAGCCCGGTTGACCAGCCCGTTGAGCGACTGGTTGAAGATCCAGTGCACCGACCCGACCCGGCTCGGGTCGGTCGCCGAATCCCGCCAGAACCGCGCCGCGTCGGCCGGGATGACCGCGAACATCACCGCTTCGAGCGCCACGAACGTGCCCAGTGCCCGCAGCCCGTCCTTCCACCGGCCCGTGAAGAACAGGTGCGGCACGAAGATCAGCGGGGTCAGCTTGATCGCCGCCGCCACGCCGATCAGCACGCCCGCCCAGCGCGACCCCCTTGCCGACAGCACCAGGACGTCCAGCACCACGAACGCCATCAGTATCAAGTTGATCTGGCCCAGGAACAGCGTCTTCCACACCGGTTCCAGCGCCAGCGCGATGGCCGTTCCCGCCGGCAGCGCCCACCGGCTTCTTCCCAGAAGCGACGAGCCCCCCGGCGACGACGAAACCACCGTGATGACGACCATAAGACCGACCACCGACAAAAAAGCGATCACGCCCCACACCAGCCCGGACGGCACCAGGGCGAGCGGCAGGAACAGCGGCGCCGCGGCGGGCGTGTAGGTGAACGGCAGCCGCACCCAGTCCGGCAGCGCGGTCAGCACGTCGCGCGTGTAGAGCGGGTCGCCGTGCAGCAGCGTCAGCGCGCCCGCGCGGTAGACGGCGCTGTCCGCGCCCAGGTGCCAGCCCGCCAGCCAGCCGACGACCCCGAAAGCCAGTACGAGCAGCGCGATCCCGCCGGCGGCGAAGCGGCCGGCGCGCGCCTCAGACCCCGGTCGGGACGTCGACATCCGCGGCCGCCTTCTTCCGTGCCCGCCGCTGCAGCCCCCAGCGCAGGACCAGCGCGAAGGCCAGCACGACCGGCATCAGGATGTAGGCGTCCCCCAGCACGTTCTGCCACACCTTCCAGTGCAGCTCGACGTTGCGGCCGTTCGGCAGGATCAGCAGCACGCAGCTGACGAACACGAAGGCGACCAGCCCGGTCCCGACCCAGCGCTTCCACGCCGTCTTCGGGGTGGTCTTCGGCAGCCGCGAGACCAGCAGCACGATCAGCGGGATGACCCACACCCAGTGGTGGGTCCACGAGATCGGCGAGATCAGCAGCGTCCAGAACGCCGTGACGAGCAGCGCGGCCAGCGCCTGGCCCTTGCGGTGGAACCGCATGAGCAGCCACAGCGCCGGGATCGCGAGCAGGAGACCGATGCCCATCGCCGCCTTCGACGCCCACGGCGCGAGGTCGGTGGCCCGGTTCATCAGCGCGTTCAGCGACTGGTTGCCCGCCCAGTGCACCGGCCCGATCCGGCCGGTGTCCGGCAGGGTGACGGTCCAGTACTTGGCCGCGTCGTGCGCGTTGATCAGGAACATCAGGCCCTGGAGCAGCACGAACGTCGCGAAACCGCGGATCGCGTCCATCCGGCGGCCGGTCACGAACAGGTGCCCGAGGAACACCAGCGGCGTCAGCTTGATCGCCGCGGCGACGCCCACCAGCACGCCGCCCCAGCGGCTCCCGCGGGCACCGATGACCAGCATGTCCAGCAGGATCATGGCCATCAGGATCAGGTTGATCTGGCCGAGGAAGATCGTCCGCCACACCGGCTCGAGACCGAGGAAGACCAGGAAGAACACGATGGTCGAGCGGGCGGGCGAGGCCCACCAGCGCGGCCCGTCGGCGGCCGGGCGGGGCAGCGCGCCGATCGCGATCCGGATCGACAGCGCCATCGCCCCCAGCGAGACGGCGGTGATCAGGCCCCACGAGATCTGCGTCGGGAAGGCCGCGAGCGGGACGAAGATCAGCGCCGCCGTCGGCGGGTAGGTGAACGGCAGCAGCGCCCACCACGGCTCGTTGGGCAGCGTGTTCGCGTCGTAGAGGGAGTCGCCGTGCAGCAGCGTCAGCGCGCCCGCGCGGTACACCGCGCTGTCCACGCCGAGCACCCAGTCGTGCTGCCAGCCGTAGATGCCGTACCCGATCGCGACCAGCGGGATCACCGACAGGATCAGGATCGACCGCGGGCGGACGGACAGGCGGGCGAGTGACTTCCGCAGCGCCAGCCGGTGCTGGGATCTGGCCACGACTTCGCCGTCGACGTCGGAGGGTACGGTCCTGGTCACCGCACCAGGAAATCATGACCGGCCCGATCCGGGTCAGCGAGGTCCGGGCGGAAGCGGACTTTTCGGGCGTTCTACGCGCGCGCGAGCTGGGTGAGCAGGTCGCACGCGAGTTCGTGGGTGGCCGGCAGCCGCACCGCGGACACGCGGGGCTTGCCCGCCTCCGCCAGCTGCGCGTCCACTGACAGGCGCTCGTTCAGCGCCCGCCGCAGCGCGACGCCGTGCGAACCGACCCGGTCGTCCTTCGGGACCAGCGCGGCGACGACGGACGGCCCGAGCGAAGCGACGCTCTGCCCGCTGTCGAACACCGCCCGCAGCGCGTCCGCGACGAGGATCATCCCGGTCAGCCGCGGGAACCCGGCCACGGCGCTGAGGTCGAGCGAGACGACCAGGAGCACGTGCTCCTCGGCGGCGGGCCGCTCCCGCGCGGCGGCGGCCCGGTAGACCTCGTAGAGCCGGGTGCGCAGGTACGCGGCCGAGGGCAGGCCGGTCAGCGGATCGGTGACCTCGGTGTGCACGAGCTGGTCGGTGGCGACGTCGGCCCAGGCCAGCGCGGTGGTCCGGAGCAGCCGCGCCGGGGTGGCGTCGACGTCCGGCAGGACGAAGCCGTCGCCGCCGTGGTCGAGCACGGCGTGCAG
>NZ_JAAGNB010001718.1:0-10539 GCF_010550475.1 Amycolatopsis sp. SID8362 | reverse complement strand
CGGGCCGCCGGGCGGTCCGAGCAGCTGGTCGCGGACCTGACGGCGGCCGGCGCGCGGGTCACCGTCGCCGAGTGCGACGCCGCCGACCGGGACGCCCTCGCCGCGGTCCTCGACGGCATCCCGGCGGACTTCCCGCTCCGGACCGTCGTCCACGCCGCGGGCGTCCTCGACGACGGCCTGCTCGACGGCCTCACGCCCGAACGCCTCAGCACCGTGCTGCGGCCCAAGGCCGACGCGGCCCGGAACCTCCACGAGCTGACCCACGACCTCACCGACTTCGTCCTGTTCTCCTCCGCCGCCGGGATCCTCGGCAACGCGGGCCAGGCCGGGTACGCCGCGGCCAACGCCTACCTCGACGCCCTCGCCGCCCACCGGCAGGCGGACGGGCTCCCGGCGAAGTCCCTGGCCTGGGGCCTCTGGGACGAAGCCAGCGACCTGACCCGCCAGCTCGGCGCCGACGGGCGCGAGAAGGTGAGCCGCGCGGGGCTGCGGCCGTTGTCCACCGAGGAAGGCTTGCGGCTCTTCGACACCGCCCGCGTCGCGCACGAGGCCGTCCTGGTCCCGATGCACCTCGACGTCGCCGCGCTCCGGCGGCAGTTCGGGACCGGGGGCGTGCCACCGCTGCTGCGGGGCCTCGTCCGGCCCGCCGTCCGCAAGGCCGCCACGGAAGCGGTGCAGGTCGAGGGGCTCACCGGGGACGCGCTCCGGGACGTCGTCCTGACGCAGGTGGCCGGGGTGCTCGGGTTCGCCGGGCCGGACGCCGTCCCGGCCGGGGTCGGCTTCCCCGAGATGGGCTTCGACTCGCTCACGGCCGTCGAGCTGCGCAACCGGCTGATCGGGCTCACCGGGCTCCGGTTGCCCGCGACGCTCGTCTTCGACCACCCCACGCCGGACGCTCTGGTCGAGTTCCTGAGCGGTGAACTGGTGCCCACGGAACAAGCGGTGTCCACAGAGGACATCGAACCGGAAGAGGAGACCGGCTCGATCCAGCTCCTCTACCGGAAGGCCTGCGACGAAGGCAAGATCGCGGAAGCCGTCGAGTTCATCAAGGCGGCGTCGCGGCTGCGCCCGTCGTTCGACCGCCTCGACGACGTCAACCAGCTTCCGGAACCGGTCCGCCTGGCCCGCGGTGACACGACCCCCGCGGTGCTCTGCTTCGCCGCGCCGGTCGCGATCACCGGGGCCCAGCAGTACGCCCGGTTCGCCGCCGGGTTCCGCGGGGAACGGGAGCTGACCATGATCCCCGCGCCCGGCTTCCGGCCCGGCGAACTGCTGCCGACGACCGTAGAAGCGACCGTGGAACTGCAGGCCGAACTGGTCTGGAACGCCGCGGGCGGCACGCCGTTCGTGCTGCTCGGGCACTCCTCCGGCGGCTGGCTGGCGCACGCCGTCGCCACGCACCTGGAGCAGCTCGGCTCGCCGCCCGAGGGCATCGTGCTGATGGACACCTACGTGCCGCAGAGCGGGCAGATCGACCGGTTCAAGAGCACGTTCGTCACCAGCGCCCAGGACCGCGAGGAAGAAGCCGGTGGCATCGACGACCGCAAGCTGACCGGCATGGGCTGCTACTTCCGCGTGTTCGCCGACTGGACGCCGGCGGACACCGCCGTGCCGACGTTGTTCGTGCGCGCCACGGAATCCCTTCAGTCGGTCAGCGGGGAGCAAAGCGAAAGCGATGCCTGGCGGCCGACCTGGACCCCGGACCACGTCGGCGTGGACGTGCCCGGCAACCACTGGTCGATGATGGAAAACCACGCCACGACGACCGCCGACGCCGTCCGCGCCTGGCTCGAGAACCGCTGAAACCCAAGAGAAGGAACAAGATGACCGACTTCGTCATGCCGCAGATCGACCCGGCGCTGCTGCCGCCGTCCGTCCGATTCGGACTGTCGGATACGCTGCCGTGGCTGGGCCGGATGCGCGCGGCCAACCCGGTGCTGCGCGACCCGTTCGGCATGCACCACGTGTTCACCTACGCCGAGGTGCAGCAGGCGCTGGCCGACCCCGGCACGTTCTCCAGCGACCCGTCGCACGTGATGCCGCAGGCCGCCGCCGAGCTGTCGGCGGGCATGCTCGCGGTGATGGACCCGCCCGCGCACACCAAGGTCCGCCGGATCGCCAGCGCCGCGTTCACCCCGAAGCGCGTCAAGGACCTCAACGACCGCATCGCGCAGATCGCCGAAGAGCTGCTCGACGCCGTCCCCGGCGACGAGTTCGACTTCGTCACGGCGTTCTCGCAGTACCTGCCGCTGGTCGTGGTGTCGGAGCTGCTCGGGATCCCGAAGACCGACCTGCCGCAGTTCATCGCCTGGACCGAGGCGCTGCTCCAGGTCACCGTGCCGAACCCGAACGACGCCGCCGAGATGGACGCCGCCATGCAGGCGGCCATGTTCGGCCCGCTCGTCCAGATGCAGCAGTACATGGCCGGCCTCTGCGCCGAGCTGCGCGCGAACCCGCGCGACGGCTTCATCAGCGACCTGCTCCAGGCCGAAGTGGACGGTGAGCGGCTCGCCGACCACGAAGCCGTCAACCTCGCCATCCAGCTGCTGCAGGCGGGGCACATCACGTCGGCGTCGGTGCTGGCGAACTTCGTGCTGCGGCTGGGGGAACACCCGGACGTGGAGGCGCGCCTGCGTACCGACCCGGCGCTGATCCCGGCCGCGGTCGACGAGGCACTGCGGTTCACCCCGCCGGTGCCGCGCCTGCAGCGGTTCACCACCACCGACACCGAGCTCGGCGGCGTCGCCATCCCGGCGAAGAGCATGGTCTTCCTGTCGCTGCTCTCGGCCAACCACGACGAGCAGGTGTTCGCGAACCCGGACGCGTTCGACATCGACCGCGGTGCCGCCCGCAACCTCACCTTCGGCCACGGCATCCACTACTGCTTCGGCGCGGCGCTCGCCAAGACCGAGGCGAAGTTCGGCATCGAAGCCCTGCTGCGCCGGTACTCCTCGATCGAGGTCCTGGCCGACGAGCCGGTCGAGTTCTACGAAAGCGAGCTGTTCACGCCGAAGAGCGTCCGCGTCCGGGTGCGGCGGGCGTGACCAGCGCACTGTCCACTGAGGACGTCCCGTCGGCGCGGTTCGGCCTCGGCGAGCAGCTCGCCTGGCTGCGGCGCAAGCGGGAGGACGGCGGGGTGCACGTCGACGCGTCCGGCGCGCACCACGTCTTCGCCCACGCCGACGTCGAGCGCGTCACCAAGGACCCGGCGACGTTCTCCAGCAACCCGGCGCGGGTGCTGCCCGAGGGCGTGCCGAACATGACCGAGGGGATGATGCTCGTCGCCGACCCGCCGCAGCACGGCAAGCTGCGGCGGCTGGCGGCGCAGGCGTTCACCCCGCGGAAGATGCGCGACCTCGGCCCGCGGGTCACCGAGATCGCCGTGGGCCTGCTCGACCGCGCGCCGGAAGGCGGCTTCGACGCGGTCGAGCACTTCACGGTCGAACTGCCCGCGACGATGATCGCCGAGCTGTTCGGCATCCCGGCCGCCGACGCGGGCGCGTTCCGGTCGCTGGTCGAGCAGATCATGGCCATCGAGCCCCCGGACCTCACCGACGAAGCGGCCGTGCGGGCGGCGGCGGACAACGCGCTGGGCGGCCCGTTCCTCGAGCTGATGGGCTACCTGCTCCAGCTTTGCGCGCGCAGGCGTGCCGAGCCGGGGCCCGGGCTGATCTCGGACCTGGTGCGCGCGCGGCTGGACGGCGAACAGCTGGCCGACCCCGAGGTCGCCAGCCTGGCCGTGCAGATCCTGCAGGCCGGGCACCTGACCACCGCCGCCGTGCTCGGCCACGCCCTCGTGCTGCTGGCCGAGCACCCCGAAGCGCAGGCCGCGCTGCGCGCCGACCGCGCGCTGATCCCGGGCGCGGTCGAAGAAGTGCTGCGGTGCCGTCCGCCGTCCACGCGGCTGCAGCGGTACACCACAGTGGACACCGAGGTCGCCGGGCACGCGATCCCGGCGGGCGCGGTCGTCGTGCCGTGGATGCTTTCGGCGAACCACGACGACGCCGTGTTCGACGGCCCCGGCGTGTTCGACATCCGCCGCAGCCCGAACCGCCACCTGACGTTCGGGCACGGCATCCACTTCTGCCTCGGCGCGATGCTCGCCCGCGTCGAGCTGACCGGTGCGCTGAACGCGCTGTTCGACCACCTTCCGATGTGGACGGTCGACGGCGTCGTCGAGTACCAGGAATCCCATCTGCTGTTCGGACCGAAGCGGGTCCCGCTGGTCGTCAGCACCACCCCAACCGATCGGAGAGACCTCCCGTGACCGAAACCCTCGACCCCGCCACCGAGGTGCCGTCGTTCCCGCTGCCGCGCGGCAAGTGCCCGTACCACCCGCCCGCCGCGTACAGCGAACTCCACGAAAAGGCACCGCTGTCGAAAGTGAAGCTGGTCGACGGCAAGCAGGCCTGGGTCGTCACCGGCTACGCGGAAGCCCGCGCGCTGCTGTCGGACCCTCGGCTTTCGGCCGCCCGCTCGCACCCGGACTTCCCGAACAACGCCAAGATCATGCCCGGCACCGGCATGCCGCAGCCGGTGCCCGAGGGCGACGCGCTGACGTTCGCGCAGCTCGACGACCCGGAGCACAACGCCCAGCGCAAGCTGGTGATCCCGAGCTTCACGCTGCGCCAGGCCAAGGCGATGCGCCCGAAGATCCAGAAGATCGTCGACGAGCTGATCGACGGCATGCTGGCCGACGGGCCGGGCGCGGACCTCGTTTCGGCGTTCGCGGTGCCGTTCCCGTCGATGATGATGGCGGAGCTGTTCGGCGTGCCGGAGGAGGACCGCGCGGTCTACACCGAGCACGTCCAGTACCTGGCGACCCGGCCGGACATGATGGTGCCGGCGATCTACACGCTGTCCGACTTCTACACCAAGCTCTTCGAGCGCAAGCGCGCCGAGCCGGCCGAAGACCTGGCCACGCACATGGTCGCCAGCTTCGACGAGCGGCCCGACGAGATCGGCTTCCAGCAGCTGCTCAACTCGGCGATGCTGGTCACGGTGTCGGGCAACGAATCCACCATGACGATGATCTCCCTCGGCGCGTTCGCGGTGCTGGACAACCCGGCGCAGGCCGACGTCCTGCGCGCCGACCCGGCGGGCGCGGCGCCGCGCGCGGTGGAGGAGCTGCTGCGCTACATCTCCGCGGGCGACATCATTTCGCGGCTGGCCACCGAGGACATCGAGGTCGGTGGCCAGACCATCCACGCGGGCGAAGGCGTCATCCTCGCGACGCCGGCGGTCAACCGCGACCCCGAGGCGTTCCCCGCGCCGCACGAGCTCGACCTGCGCCGCGACCACAAGACGCACCTGACCTTCGGCCACGGCCCGCACCAGTGCGTCGCGATGAACTTCGCGACGGCCGCGCTCGAGGTCGTCTTTTCGACGCTGTTCAGCCGCCTGCCCGGCCTGCGGCTGGCGGTCCCGTCGGAGGAGGTGCCGCCGGGCGGGCTGGGCGTCTACCGCGTCGCCGAGCTCCCGGTCACGTGGTGACCGCGGACCGCTGGTTCCGCCGGTTCCACGAGGCACCGGCGGCGAAGGCGCGGCTGGTGTGCCTGCCGCACGCGGGCGGTTCGGCGTCCTTCTACTTCCCCGTGTCGCGGGCGCTCGCCCCCGACGTCGAGGTGCTGTCCGTGCAGTACCCGGGGCGGCAGGACCGGCGGAAGGAGCCGTTCGTCCCCACCGTCGAAGGGCTCGCCGACGAGATCGCCGCCCTGCTGCGCGGCCTCGACGAGCGGCCGCTGGCGCTGTTCGGGCACAGCATGGGCGCGATGGTGGCGTACGAGGTGACGCGGCGGCTGGAGGACTCGGGCCCGGCGCCGGTGGCGTTGTTCGTCTCCGGCCGCCGCGCGCCCGACCGGTACCGCGACGACCGCGTCCACACCCGCTCCGACGACGGGGTGCTGGCCGAGGTCCGCCGCCTGAGCGGCACCGAAGCCGATCTCCTCGGCGACGACGAGGTGGTGCGCATGATCTTGCCGGTGCTGCGCAACGACTACCGCGCGGTGGAGACCTACCGGCACCCGCCGGGCGTCCGGCTGGCGACGCCGGTGGTGGCGTTCACCGGCACCGAGGACCCGGTGGCGTCGGTCGACGAGGTCGCGGCGTGGGCGGAGCACACCACGGGCGGCTTCGACCTGGTCCCGCTGCCCGGCGGGCACTTCTTCCTGACCCGCCACCAGGACGTCCTCCTGCGGACGATGGCCGGGCGGCTGCTGGGCCGCGTGCCCGCGTGAGCGGACCGCGGGGTGCGGGTGGTCCGCACCCCGCGGTCTACTCGCAGTAGCGCGGTTGCGACGTCCGGGCTAATTCCGGCCGGATCGGTCACACCGGGCCCCCTCCCGTCGATGTGCCCGGCGGGGATCCTCACCGCGTGCGTGGGGACGGAACACATCTGGGGGGGATGACTCGTGCTGCTTTCGTTGCGATCGCGCGGCCGGATCGCCTTGGCCACCGCGCTCACGGCGGCGTTCGCGCTGCTCGTACCGGGTGTCGCGCACGCGGCACCACCGTCCAACGACGACTTCGGCTCGGCGACGGCGATCACCGCGTTGCCGTTCACCGCGCAGCAGGACACGAGCGAGGCCACCCAGGCGGTCGACGACCCGTCGTGGTGCCAGTCGTACGACGTCCGCGGCTCCGTCTGGTTCCAGTACACCGCCACCGCGGACGGATACCTGCGCGCGTCCACCAAGGGCAGCTCCCCGGAGATGATCCTCGCGGTCCACACCGGAACCCGGGGCGCGCTCCGCGGCGTCGACGGCGGCTGCGGCGTCGGCCGGGACGCGACGTTCCTGGCCAAGGCCGGGACCACGTACTCCATCATGATCTCCGGCTACGACGTCCCGGGCGGCGCGCTGTCGCTCTCGCTGGACTCGGTGCCGGCCGCGGCCAACGACGACTTCGCCGGCGCGCAGCCCGTGCCCGCGCTGCCGTTCTCCGCGCAGCCGGACTTCTCGGTCGCGTCGTACGAAGCCGACGAACCGGAATCGACCTGCCAGTTCCAGGGCAACCTCGTCCCGTCGGTCTGGTACGCCTACACGAACACCGGCGAGGCGAAGTCGGTCACCGCGCGGACCAGGGGGAACGGCTCGGCCGTCTCGATCTACACCGGGAACAGCCTGCCGGAGCTGAAGCAGGTGGCCTGCAAGAACGACTCGTACGGGCAGCCGACCGCGTTCCGCGCCGCCGCCGGCACGACCTACTACGTCCGCGTGACCGGGCCGGCGCAGACCTACGAGCCGATCACGCTGTCCCTGGACGACGCGCCGGCGCTGGAGCCGTCGATCTACCAGTCGCCGTCGTACCCGACGGTCTACGACAACGTCTCGTTCTCCGCGGAGTCCTGGAACGACATCGACAACCCGATGACCGTCGACTGGGACTTCGGCGACGGCGCCACGGCCCCGGCCGGCACCGCGCCGGTGTCCCACCACTACGCCACCGACGGCACCTACACCGTCACCCTGCACGCGACGTCGCCGGACGGCCGCACGGCCACGAAGACGACGCAGGTCACGGTGACCACGCACGACGTCGGGATCGCCAAGTTCACCGTGCCCACCGCGGCCCGCGCGGGCGAGAGCAAGCCCATCTCGGTCGACGTCAGCAACACCCGGTACCCCGAAACGGCGACGGTCGTGCTGTCCCGGAACGACGGGACCTGGTGGCGGCAGGTCGCCACGCTCACCCTGACCGTGCCCGCGCGGCCCACCAAGACCGTGCGGTTCCCGTTCGCCTACACCTTCACGCCGGACGACGCGATCGACGGCAAGGTCACCTTCCGCGCCGAGCTGACGCTGCCGTACCCGGTGCGCGACGCCCGGCCGTCGGACAACGAAGTGATCGCCATCGCCACGACCGTGAAACCGAGCGGCACGCGCATCGCCGCGGTCTGAGGGGGGAACAAGATGAGGCACACCGCTTTCCGGCGCCTGCTGGTCGCCGGGCTCGCTGTCGCGGCCGCCCTGGTGGCGCCCGCCACCGCGCACGCCGACACACCGTCGAACGACGATTTCGACACCGCCACCGCCGTCACCGCCCTGCCCTTCCGGGCGACCCAGGACTTCGGGGAGGGGACGAAGGCCGCCGACGACCCGACGTCGTGCTACGCCTGGATCGCGACGAGCGCGTGGTACGACTACACCGCGTCCGCCGACGGGTTCGTCCGGGCGCTGCCCTCGGGCACCGGCCAACTGCCGTTCATCGCCGTGTACACCGGCGAGCGCGGGGCGCTGACCCAGGTGCCCGGCGCGTGCGCGGAGTGGAACACCGGGCCGTCGGTGACGTTCCCGGTGACCGCCGGGCAGACCTACCACATCATGGTGTTCAAGCCGTACGCCGGCGCCGGCCAGGTGGCGACGCTGGACCTCGCGAGCGTCCCGCGGGAGCCGAACGACGACTTCGCGGCGGCCGCCGAGGCCACGCTGCCCGGGACGTTCTCGGGCGACCTGTCGCGGTCCACGTCCGAAGCGGACGAGGTGACGGCGAGCTGCGACGCCTCGGCCGACCACTCGGTCTGGTACCGGTACACCCCGGACCGCACCCGGTCGATCAGCGTGGAGCGGCGCTCGACGTCGGTCGCGGTCTACCGCGGTGCCTCGCGCGCCGAACTGTCCGAAGTGGACTGCGCGGCGTCGCTGGACACGAGCAAGCGAGTGGTCTTCCGGGCCAACCAGGGGGAGCAGTACTGGATCCGGGTGGCCGCCGACGCCGACGGCGCGTCCTGGTACGACATCCGCCTGACGACCGCGCCGGCGCTGACGCCCAACGTGTACCTCTACTCCGGGGTGAAGTCGGTGTTCGACGACATCCAGATGTTCCCGAACGCGGGCGACAGCCTCGGCCGCCCGCTGGTCAGCGGCGAGCTGAAGTTCGGCGACGGCACCTCGGTGCCGCTCACGTCGAACGCGATGCTGACGCACCGCTACGCCGCCGACGGCGACTACCGCCTGGAGATCAGCGCGACGACGGACGACGGGCGTTCGGGGACCGGCAGCCAGGTGGTGCACGTCGAGACGCACGACGTCACGCTGACCGGGCTGTCCCTGCCCGCACAGGCGCGCGCGGGGCAGACCAAGCCGGTCAAGGTGTCGGTGGTGAACAACCGCTACGACGAGAAGGTCGTCGTCTCGCTGCGCCGGAAGGGTGAGAGCGGGTACTTCGAGGAGGTCGGCCGGCTGACCCAGTGGGTGCCCGCGGGCGCCCGCGTGGACTTCCCGTTCGCCTACAGCTACACGGCGGCCGACGCCGCGGCGGGTCAGGCGGAGTTCGAGGTGACGGCCAACCTGGACGGCCGCTACGACGGCGACAGCAACCCGGCGGACAACCGGCTGACGGGGACGACCGCGGTCCGCGCGAGCTGACCCGGCCGCCCCGGTTCTCAAGCGCCCCAAGGCGGCCTTGGTTGCGTCTGACGCACCGAAGGCCGCCTTGGGTGCGTTGAATCAGCGCTGCGGCGCGGAGCGCCTCCGTTGAGGGTGGTGGCGGGGGCATGGATGGAGCACCGAAGGCCACATTGGGGCGCTTCAGCCTGCGCTGGCCGCGGCGACCACGGCCCCGGCGGTCCGCTCGGCCGGGGACCACGGTCCGTGCTCAGCCCGGCCTGAGTCCACTTTCGCCTTGGCGGGACGCGCTCGTCCCGCCAAGGCGGAAAATCACCTACTCCGCACGGGATCCCGTGCGTTCTTCGACTCGACCTCACCCTCCGCAAGGGTAAAAAGCCGCGCGGTGGAAGTTCACCCTGTGTAGCTGATGCGTACGGGGGAAACGGCTCG
Organism: Amycolatopsis sp. SID8362; assembly: GCF_010550475.1. NCBI lineage: Bacteria > Bacillati > Actinomycetota > Actinomycetes > Pseudonocardiales > Pseudonocardiaceae > Amycolatopsis > Amycolatopsis sp. SID8362. The sequence goes on along the minus strand of NZ_JAAGNB010001718.1, from coordinate 763 downwards.
CGTTCCTTGACAGCACCGGTGCCGCCGGGGTTATGTCACCGCCTGAATTCCGCGGAAAAGGAACCGGAAATCGTTCTCGGGCCACCGGTACGAATCGAGCCACGCCACCGATGAAAGAAGACATACGTCGTTCCGCCCCCTCCTGGAATCCGGGATCATGGGGGCTGCGCACCAAGATCTCCGTCGTGCTGCTGCTGCCCGTCCTGGTCGCCCTGCTGTTGGCCGGGGCCCGGGTGCAGGGCGAGCTCGCCCAGGCCGGCGGGCTCAGCGCCGTGCGCGACCAAATGCCCGTCGTGCAAGGGATTTCCGAGCTCGCCGGGCTCGTCGACGACGAAATGATCCACGACGGCGCCGCCGCGCAGACCGCCGCCGTCGACGGGAAAGCCGCGGCGGTCCGCCGGGACGCCGCGTTTTCGCAGCTCACCCCGGAACTCGCCCGGACATTGGAAGATCAGCTCGGGAAATTGGCCGACCTGCGGCAGCAGGCCGGTTCCGCGGGCGAGAAAACCACCGCCTACCACGACTTCACCGTCGCGCTCAGCGAAATGATCTCCGGCGTCGTCGGGCAGGCCGGGAATGCCGATCTCGGCGCGTCGGCGAACCTCAGCGCGGGATTGGTGCAGCTGAGGACCGTGCTCGCCGTCCAGGAAGCCGTGGCGGGTGAGGGCGCCGCCGCGGTGGCCGGGCGCGCCACGTCCGAAGAGGCCGTGCTCACCGGGCAGCTCCGCCGGGTGCTGCCGGCCGGCGCGGTGGCCGCCCGGTT
>NZ_JAAGNB010001663.1:0-15112 GCF_010550475.1 Amycolatopsis sp. SID8362 | reverse complement strand
CGCGCCGGTCCGGCTGGAGCTGGCCGCCCTGCGCCGTCAGCCGGTGACGCCGGCGCTCCTCCACGGCTTGCTGCCGCCCGCCCGTCGTCAGGCCGCGGCGGCGGTCACGAAGTCGTCGTTCGCCGACCGGCTGGCCGGGCTCGGCGCGGACGACCGGACCCGCCAGGTCCTCGAACTCGTCCGCGGTCTGGTCGCGGGCGTGCTCGGGTACGGCTCGGCGGCGGCGGTCGAACCGGCCCGTGCCTTCAAGGAACTCGGCTTCGACTCGCTGACGGCATTGGAACTGCGCAACCGGCTCGCCGCGGAAACCGGCCTGCGGCTGCCGGCGACGCTCGTCTTCGACCACCCGAACCCGCAGGCGCTCACGAAGTACGTCGTCGAACGGGTTTCCGGCGAGTCGTCGCAGGTGCTGGTGCGGGAGCGCCGGGTCGAGGGCGACCCGATCGTCGTCGTCGGCATCGGCTGCCGCTACCCGGGTGGCGTCCGCGGCCCCGAAGACCTGTGGGACCTCGTCGCCGCGGGCCGCGATGCCGTGGCGGGCCTGCCGGACGATCGCGGCTGGGACCTCGACGCGCTGTACGACCCGGACCCCGACCACCCCGGCACCAGCTACGCCAAGGAAGGCGCGTTCCTCTACGACGCGGCCGACTTCGACGCGGGCTTCTTCGGCATCTCGCCGCGCGAGGCTCTCGCGATGGACCCGCAGCAGCGGCTCCTGCTGGAGACGTCGTGGGAGGCGCTCGAACGCGCGGGCATCGACCCGGAGTCGTTGCGCGGCAGCCGAACCGGCGTGTTCGCCGGCGTGATGTACTCGGACTACGCGTCCCGGCCGCTCGCCGTCCCCGAGGGCGTCGACGGCTTCCTGGGCACCGGCAGTTCGGCGAGCGTGGTGTCCGGCCGCATCGCGTACGCCTTCGGCCTGGAAGGCCCGGCGCTCACTGTGGACACCGCGTGTTCGTCGTCTTTGGTGGCGCTGCACCTGGCGTGCCAGTCGCTGCGGCAGGGGGAGTGCGACCTCGCGCTGGCCGGCGGCGTCACGGTGCTCTCGACGCCGGGCGTGTTCATCGACTTCAGCCGTCAGCGCGGGCTGGCCGCCGACGGCCGCTGCAAGTCCTTCGCCGACGCCGCCGACGGCACCGGCTGGGGCGAAGGCGCGGGAATCCTGGCGGTGGAACGGCTTTCGGACGCCCGGCGCAACGGTCACCCGGTGCTCGCGGTGGTCCGCGGCACCGCGGTGAACTCCGACGGCGCGTCCAACGGCCTGACCGCCCCCAACGGCCCGTCACAGCAACGGGTCATCCGCGCCGCGCTGGCCGGGGCCGGGCTGCGGCCGTCCGAAGTGGACGTCGTCGAAGGCCACGGCACCGGCACGACGCTCGGCGACCCGATCGAGGCGCAGGCGATCCTGGCGACGTACGGCCAAGACCGCACGACGCCGCTCTGGCTCGGCTCGCTGAAGTCCAACATCGGCCACACCCAGGCGGCGGCCGGCGTCGGCGGCGTGATCAAGATGATCATGGCGATGCGGCACGGCGTCCTCCCGCCCACCCTGCACGTCGACGAGCCGTCGTCCCATGTGGACTGGACGGCCGGATCGGTGGAACTGCTGACGGAAGCCCGCGAGTGGGTGTCCGACCGGCCGCGGCGGGCCGGGGTGTCGTCGTTCGGCGTCAGCGGGACCAACGCGCACGCGATCCTCGAACAGGCTCCTCGTGCCCAGGACATTGTTCCGGAACGCGGCGAGACGGGCGTGCTGCCGTGGGTGTTGTCCGGTCGCAGCGAGGCGGCGCTCCGGGCGCAGGCTGCGCGGCTGCAGGGCGTCACCGAGCATCCGGCCGACGTCGGGCTGTCCCTGGCTTCGTCGCGAAGCCGCTTCGCGCACCGGGCCGTGGTCCACGGTGCCACCGCCGAAGAGCTTTTGTCCGGGCTGGCTGCCCTGGTGGACGGCCAGTCCGCACCGAACGTCGTCACCGGCCGCGAACGTCCCGGCCGCCTGGCGGCGCTGTTCACCGGCCAGGGCGCGCAGCGGGTCGGGATGGGCGAGGAGCTTTACGAGCGGTTCCCGGTCTATGCCGCGGCTTTCGACGAGGTCCTCACCCACTTCGATCCCGCGCTCCGAGAGGCGTTCACTACTGCCGAGCTGCTGGATCGCACCGAGTTCACCCAGCCCGCGCTCTTCGCGGTCGAAGTCGCCCTCTACCGCCTGGTCGAGTCCTTCGGCATCCGCCCGGACTTCGTGGCCGGGCACTCGATCGGCGAGATCTCCGCCGCACACGTCGCGGGGGTCCTCTCCCTGGAGGACGCCTGCCGCCTGGTCTCCGCCCGTGCCTCGCTGATGCAGGCGCTCCCGGCGGGCGGCGCGATGGTCTCGATCGCCGCTCCCGAGTCCGAGATCGTCCTCACCGAGGGCGTCTCGATCGCCGCGGTCAACGGCCCCGAGTCAGTCGTCATCTCGGGCGAGGAAACCGCGGTTCTGGCGATCGCGGCGCAGTTCCCGAAGACCAAGCGCCTCGCGGTGAGCCACGCGTTCCACTCGCCCTTGATGGACCCGATGCTCGAGGAGTTCCGCGCGGTCGCCGAGTCGCTGGAGCACCGCTCTGCGACGATACCGGTGGTCTCGAATGTGAGCGGTGCTCTCGCGGAGCCGTTCACCGCCGACTACTGGGTGCGGCACGTGCGTGAGGCAGTCCGGTTCGCCGACGCCGTGCGCACTCTCGAAACCGAAGGTGTGACGACGTTCCTGGAGCTGGGCCCAGACGGCGTGCTCAGCGCGATGACCAGGGAAACCTTGGGTGGAGACTGCGTTGCCGTCCCGGCGTTGCGACGCGACCGCTCTGAAGAGAGAGCACTGCTCACCGCGTTGAGCACTGTTCACGCCCATGGCGTCGACGTCGGCTGGGCGCCGTTCTTCCCCGGCGCCGTTCGCGTCGACCTGCCCACCTACGCGTTCCAGCGCAGCCGGTACTGGCTCGACATGGTGCTGCCGGAGACCGTGGTGCCCGAAGGGGGCGACGCGCCTGCAGCGGTCGAGCCGATCACCGGGCGCCTGGCGGAGCTTCCGGCAGGCGACCGGCCCGCGTGGCTCCTCGCCTGGGTCCGGGCGGAGGTCGCGGCGACGCTCGGGCACCCGTCCGTCGATGCCGTCGAACCGGAATCCGCGTTCGCCGAGCTGGGGTTCACCTCCCTCGGCGTCGTCGAGCTGCGCAACCGGATCAGCGCGGCGACCGGGCTCGAGCTGCCCGCCGCGCTCGTCTGGGACTACCCGACGGTCGCCGAACTAGCCGACCACCTCCTGGCCAACGTCGCCCTGACCGAGCCGGACGCCGGAGGTTCGCTCGGCGCCCTGTTCCGGACGGCCGGGGAAACCGGCCGCACGAACGAGTTCCGAACGTTCCTCGCCACGGCCTCGCAGTTCCTGCCGCCGGCCCCGTGGACCCCGCGTCCGCGGCGCGTGGCGACCGGCGCGTCCCGGCCGCTGCTCTTCGCGTTCGGCACGCTCACCGGCTCGACGCAGTGGTGCGAAGAGGTAACCGCGCGGTTCGACGGCGTCCGCGAGGCGTGGCTGCTGCCCGCGCCCGGCTTCGACGGCGAGACGCCCGCGCCGGCCGACCTGGACACGCTGGTCGCGACGGCGACCGAGGCGATCCGCGCGCAGGCGGCCGGTGAGCCGTTCGTCGTGCTCGGGTCCGGCTCGGGCGCCCTGCTCGCGGCCGCCGTGGCGGACGTGGCCGGGGCGACCGGTGTCGTGCTCGCCGATCCGGCGGAGGTCGAGTTCGACGAGCTTCCCGAGATCGTCACGGACGCCGAACTCACGACCGTCGGCGCCTACCTGCGGCTGTTCGGCGCGGCGGTCGCCGAGCCGCGCGTACCGGTTCTGACCCTGAAGACCGGGGACGACGTGGCCGACGCGGCCCGGCAGCTGCACGCCTGGCTGGTGGAGGAACTGCCGGCGTCGTGCCGGTGACCGGGATGATATCTGATGTTTCGTGCACCACGTCTTGACGAGCTGATCGGAAGGAACCTTTACTAACCGGAGGTCGTCCCCCTCTCACCTTCGGGAGCACGCATGTCTTCACTCCGGCGCATCGCGAGCGCGGCCGCCGCGCTCGCGATCGCGGCAAGCGGTCTCGTCCTGGGCTCGTCCCCGGCGTCGGCCCTCGAAAACGGCCTGCTGCGAACGCCGCCGATGGGATTCAACAACTGGAACTCGACGCAGTGCCGGGCCGAGTTCAACGAAGCCATGATCAAGGGCATCGCGGACATCTTCGTCAGCAAGGGCCTCAAAGCCGCCGGCTACACCTACGTCAACATCGACGACTGCTGGGCGTTGCCCTCGCGCAACTCAGCGGGCGACCTCGTGCCCGATCCCGCGCGCTTTCCCAGCGGTATCAAAGCTCTCGCCGACTACGTGCACGCCAAGGGCCTGAAGTTCGGCATCTACACCAGCGCCGGGACGAAGACGTGCAACACCGCCGGCTTCCCCGGCGCACTGGGACACGAGCAGCAGGACGCCAACCTCTTCGCGTCGTGGGGCGTCGACTACCTCAAGTACGACAACTGCAACAACCAGGGCGTCGACGCCCAGCAGCGGTACAAGGCGATGCGGGACGCGCTCGCGAGGTCCGGCCGCCCCATCGCCTATTCGATCTGCGAGTGGGGGCAGAACAAGCCGTGGACGTGGGCGGCGCCCGTCGGGAACCTGTGGCGCACCACCGGCGACATCTCGGACAAGTGGTCGAGCATGATCGGCAAGGCCCAGACCAATCGGGGGCTCGCCCAGTACGCCGGACCCGGTCACTGGAACGACCCGGACATGCTGGAGGTCGGCAACGGCGGCATGACCGCGGCGGAGTACCGCACGCACTTCAGCCTCTGGGCGATGATGGCGGCGCCGCTACTCATCGGCAGCGACCTGCGGAAGGTGTCCGACGACAACTTCGCGATCCTCAAGAACACCGACGTGATCGCGCTCGACCAGGACCCGCTGGGCAAGCAGGCGACGGTGCTCAGCGCGAACGGTGGACTCGTCGTTTACAGCAAAGTGCTCGCGAACGGCGACCGCGCGGTGGCGCTGTCCAACGAGACGTCGGCGACGGCGACGATCAGCACCTCGGCCTCGGCGACGGGCATCGGCAGCGCGTCGTCGTACACGCTGAAAGACTTGTGGAGCAAAGCCGTCCGCAGCACCACGGGCACGATCAGTGCCTCGGTGCCCTCGCACGCGACGGTGCTGTACCGCCTGTCTTCCGGGGGTTCTCGCTACGAGGCCGAGTCCGCGACCCTCTCCACGGGCGGCACGATCGACGCGAACCACGCGGGCTTCTCGGGGACCGGCTTCGCGAACGGGGCCAACGCCGTCGGCAGCTACGTCGAATGGCAGGTCACCGGCCCGGCGTCGGCGCTGACGTTCGGCTACGCGAACGGCACGACGGCGGCCCGCCCGGTCGACATCGCCGTCGACGGCACGGTGGTGGCCACGGGCGTCGCGTTCCCGCCGACCGGCGCCTGGACGACGTGGAACACGGTGGCGCGGCCCGTGTCGCTGACGGCGGGCGCGCACACCGTGCGGCTCACCGCGACTACCGCGGACGGCCCGGCGAACCTGGACTACCTGGACCTTTCGCGCTAGCCGGGCCGCGGGAGTCGTAGGCGGCGCGGGCCTTTTCCACCTCGTCGAGGTTCGGCGACCACTCGGCGAGGCTGGCGAACAGCGGGCCCAGGCTGCGGCCCAGCTCGCTGATCTCGTACTCCACCCGGGGCGGCACCTCGGCGTGGTAGGTGCGGACGACCAGGCCGTCGCGCTCCAGCTGGCGCAGGCGCTGGGTGAGCACCTTCGGCGTGATCGTGGCGATGCGGCGCTCGAGCTCGACGAACCGCTGCCGGCCGAACTCGTTGAGCGTCCACAGGATCGGCGTGGTCCACCGGCTGAACACGATGTCCACGACCGGGGCGATCGGGCAGGCGAGCTCGGGTGTGGTCCTGGTCACTTTTCGGGCCTCCAGCCATTACTTTCCTCTAGGTACCTACTATACCGGCGAAGGTAGCGTTGCTCGCATGATCGTGATCGTGGGAGCAACGGGAAATGTCGGAACGCCGCTGGTGCGCATGCTGGCGGAAGCGGGGGAAGAGGTGACGGCGGTGTCCCGCCGCATCGCGGAGGCACCGCCGGGAGTCGTGGTCCGGCAGGGGGACCTGGCATCGCCGTCGACGTTGCCGGTCGAAGGTGCGTCGGCCGTGTTCTTGATGGTGCCGCCGGATTTCCGGGGTTCGCTGGCGCCGGTGCTGGCGCGGGCCGGGGGTGCGCGCGTGGTGCTGCTGTCGTCGCAGGGCGTCGGAACCGGACGGCACCCGGCCGTCTTCGAGGAGGAGGTGCGCGCCTCCGGTCTGGAGTGGACGGTGCTGCGCCCGGGCGGGTTCGCGTCGAACGCGTTCCAGTGGGCGGAAAGCGTCCGTTCCGCGCGGGAGGTCGTCGCGCCCTTCGGTGACGTCGCCCTGCCGGTGGTCGACCCGGAGGACATCGCGGCGGTCGCGGCCGCAGCGCTGGTTTCCCCGTCGCACGCGGGCAAAACGTACGTCCTGACCGGCCCGGACCCGGTGACCCCGCGCGAGCAGGCGGCGGCCATCGGCGAGGCGGTGGGGGAGCCGGTGCGGTTCGTGCCCTGGACGCGCGAGGAGGCTCTCGCGGCGATGGTGAACTTCATGCCGGCGGAGGTCGCGGAGTCCACACTGGACATCCTGGGCGCGCCGACGCCGGAGGAGCAGCGCGTGAGCCCGGACGTGGCACGGGTCCTGGGCCGCCCGCCGCGTTCGTTCGCGGAGTGGGCCGTTCGGTTCGCCGGGGCGTTCAAGTGACCGTGCTGTCCTATCAGGAGCAAGGCGCCGGAGCGCCGTTGGTGTTCCTGCACGGCAATCCGACGTCGTCTCAGTTGTGGCGCAACGTGATGCCGTCCCTCCCCGGCCGCCGCCTGGCCCCGGACCTGATCGGCATGGGCGACTCGCCGAGGCCGGACATCGAGTACACGTTCGACGACCACGCGCGCTACCTCGACGAGTGGTTCGACACCCTCGCCTTGGACGACGTGGTCCTGATCGGACACGACTGGGGTGGCGCGCTGGCCGCGGACTGGGCGGCCCGGCACCCTTCGCGGGTGCGGGCCCTGGCGTTCACGGAAGCGGTGCTGAAACCGATGTCGTGGGCGGAGTTCCCGCCCGCGGGAGCCGAGGTGTTCCGGGCGCTCAAGACGACGGGCGCGTCGCTGATCGAGGACTTCGTGCCGCCGGAGTACGCGTTCCAGGACCGCCGTCCGCTGCTGCAGTGGGCCCGCTCGATGCCGCTGGGCGGCGAGCCGGCGTCGGTGGTTGCCCGGATCGAGGCGTTCGACCGCTGGCTCGCGTCGTCCGGCGTGCCCAAGTTGCTGGTGACGTTCGAACCGGGCTACGGGACGATGCTGACGGAGCCGATGATCGACTGGTTCGCCTCGAACTTCGCCGCGCTGGAAGTGGTGCGGCGGCCGGAAAAGGCGGGCCACCACACGCCGGAGGACCAGCCGGAGGCGCTCGCCTCGACGTTGGCGAAGTGGCTAGCAGACACGGTCGCGGACGGTGCCCGCCGGCGCGAACTCGAGCCGGGTGCCGGCGGAACCGGGTAGCAGCACGGCGGTGCCGTCGGCGCGGTTCCACTCGCGGGGGAGCAGCAGCGAGGTGCCGCCGGACTGCAGGACGAGCACGAGCCCGTCGTAGCGGAAGCGGTACTGGGCGTCCGGCGCGCAGGGGGACATGACCACCCCGCGCGCCCGGACGCCGAGGTCCTTTTCGCTGAAGACGACGGTGTCGGGCGTCTTCGGCAGGGCGACTTCGTACTCGTACGCGCGCAGTTCCCCGACGGCCGCGGAGTAGTCGGTGACGGCCCAGAACGCCCCGACGGTGACGAGCACGAAGGTGAACGTCCACTGCACGACGGCGCCGGTGGCGCTCCGGTTCCGCCCGGTGCGTGCCTGGTGCACCCGGTCGGCGAGCGGGAAGCACAGGAACCCCACGGCCAGGCACAACCCGGGCAGCCCGGGGAACCGGTACAGCAAGGCGGGCACGACGAGCCCGGTCAACCCCAGCCCGACGAGCGCAACCCCGGCGACCGACAGCACGGGCACTGCCCGCCGCAGCAGCGTGCGCCAGGCGCGTGGCGAAAGCCGTGCCTCCAGCAACCGGTGCGCCCACAACACCCCGAGCCCCACGGCGGCGACCACGGTGATCGGCACGGTCATCCCGTCGCCGGCGCGGATCAGGTAGTCCGACACGGACAGCCCGAGGACCGAGTAGTGGACCCCGAACCACCCGCAGAAGGCGTTGGCGTGCTGCGTCCCGAAGTAGAAGAGCAGCGCGGTGAGCACGGTGGTGGGCGCGAGGATGGAGCTGAACACCTTGAGCGCCCGCGAAGGCGCGTCCGGTGCTTCGGCCTTGGGCTGCCCGGCTACCCGGCGGAATCGCAGAGGTTGTTGACCACCCACGTGATCGTCCCCCCTTCGTGCAGCGGGTCGGGGATGACGACGTGGTCGATCCAGCAGTCCACGTCTTCGTGCCCGAGGGCGGGGTCGACGTCGAAGGCGATCTTGATGCAGGCGTTGTGCTTCGGGCAGTAGGTGCGGAGCGAGTCGGCGGCGTTGATGGACAGGAAGGAGATGTGGGTGCGTTGCTCGAGGCTGCGCCGGTCCGCCGAGCTGAGCACCCACCGGTCCGGCGGCTTGGGTTGGGGTCTTGGGGTTGTCGGCGGGTTCGGGCGGGGTTTCGGTGCCGGTCGTGTGGTGGCGGCGGGGTGGCTGTGGGTTGGCTGGGGTTCGCTGGTCTCGACCGTGGGGCTCGCTGTGGTCTCTTCGGCGCTCGCCGTCGTCTCGGGCGGGGCCGCGGACGGCGGCTCGGGAGCCCGCCCACAGGCGACGACGACTGCGGCGGCCATCGCCAGGACGGTCGTGGCGCGGATCGATCTGTTCATCGGACATCACCCCTCTCCCCGAGCTGAGCGGGGGAGAGCGGGTGGAAATACAGCGGACACGCTGCCAGAGACCGCAAGGAGCGGATCCACGTGGCGGCGGACTGCTCGGCGCCGTCACGTGGATCCGTTGCCTCCCTCAGCCGGTCAGCATGCTCCGCGGCGGAGCGAGCTGATGACGTTCTGCCGGCCGTACTGGGAGGTGTTGCCGCGCCAGTTGCCGACCGGCCAGGGGGTGCCCGAAATGCTCGTGAAGTTGATGTCGGGGTAGGTGCACCAGACCACTCCGGTCCGGTTCCACACCGACCACACGTGGTCGTTGAGGTTGAAGTCCCGCAGGTCCGGTGCCTGTGACTGGAAGCGCGCCATCGCGCCGTTCCCGTCGGTCGAGTACCACGCGCAGAAGTACCCGTCCGGGCAGTCCCACCAGGCGTCTGCCGAGTCCGTGCCGCTGGTCGACGCCTGCGCCGCGCCGGCTGGCGCGACCACGGCCAGCGTTGCGAGTGCCACCGCCGCGCACATCGTCTTGAACCACCGCATGCCAAACCCCTCTTCTCGGTTCCCCGGCCGGCGCTCGTGCGCGGCGGGTCACCGCAACCACGTCCGGCAAGGAGCCCGGTTGAGGCCCGGCTCCGCACATCACCCACTCAGACCACGTCGAAAGTCTCGCTTGGCAGGCGCGGTGGGCACCAACCGCGGCAACGACGCTGCTCGTCTTGGGGGTTCCGCTGCCCGCGAGCATGGAAGTCATCGGCTGGGGGCGTGGCGGTCTGAACGCTGAACAACGGCCGACCGAAGTCGGGATGACAGGATTTGAACCTGCGACCCTTCGCTCCCAAAGCGAATGCGCTACCAAGCTGCGCCACATCCCGGCACCCCCAGGGGGGTGTGTGATCAGCCTAGCGTGTCACGCTAAGCTGGCCACGCACCCGGGTACCTCCGGGGGCACGCGGGTGTAGCTCAATGGTAGAGCCCTAGTCTTCCAAACTAGCTACGCGGGTTCGATTCCCGTCACCCGCTCCACCGTCGTAAGAGGCGGCGTCGCGAGCTGAAGCGGCGTCCGCCTCCAGCGAAGCCGCTATCACGTCCAGGAGCTTGTCCGTGTCGACCGGCTTCGTGATGTAGTCGTCCGCGCCGCTGGCCAGCGTGCGGGCTCGGTCCTCCGCCGTCGCCTTCGCCGTCACCGCGATCACCGGCAGGTCGGCGTTGGCTGCCTCCGCGCGGATCGCCGCGATCGTCGCGTTGCCGTCGAGTTCCGGCATCATCACGTCCATCAGGACCAGCGCCGTGTCCTCGTTGCGCTCCAGGGCGCGGATGCCGTCCACGCCCGTCTCCGCGTAGATGACCTCCAGGCCCGCCTGTTCCAGGACCGCGGCCAGGGCGAACACGTTCCGGAGGTCGTCGTCGACGATCAGGACCTTCTCGCCGTGGAAGCGCTTGGGTGTGACGTCCGGGGCCGCCACCACGACCGTGCTCGGGACCGGGGGGAGCTTGGGCGGGGACGGCACCGTCACGGCCGGGTCGACCAGGTTGGCCGCCGCCACCGGGAGGTACAGGGTGAACGTCGAGCCGACGCCCGGTTCGCTCACCACGCGCAGCTCGCCGCCCAGCAGCTCGGTCAGCTGCTGGCTGATGTTCAGGCCCAGGCCCGTGCCGCCGTACTTGCGGCTCGTCGTGCCGTCCGCCTGGCGGAACGCCTCGAAGATGACCGCCAGCTTCTCCTCGGGGATGCCGATGCCCGTGTCCTCGACCGCGAACGCGATGATTCCCGGGGCATTGCGAAGCGCCTCCTGCTCCACCTCCGCCGGGTCGGCCGCGCGGATGTGCAGGCGGACGCCGCCCTCGTCGGTGAACTTCGCCGCGTTCGACAGCAGGTTCCGCAGGATCTGCTGGAGGCGGTGTTCGTCCGTGTGGACGCTGCCCGGCACCGGCGGGTCGATGTGGACCGCGAACTCCAGGCCCTTGTCCGCGGTCAGCGGGCGGCACAGGGACTCGACGTAGTCCACCAGCTCCGGCAGCGTGATGTCGGACATCTGCATGTCCAGCCGGCCCGCCTCGACCTTGGCCAGGTCCAGTATGTCGTTGATCAGCTGCTGCAGGTCGGACCCGGCCGCGTAGATCGTCTTCGCGAACTGGATCTGCTTCTCCGTCAGGTTCCCTTCCGGGTTCTCCGACAGCAGCTTCGCCAGGATCAACGCGCTGTTCAACGGCGTGCGCAGCTCGTGCGACATGTTCGCCATGAACTCGGTCTTGTACTGCGACGCCACCGTCAGCTGCCCGGCGCGCTCCTCCAGCTCCTGGCGGGCCTGCTCGATCTCGCTGTTCTTGACCTCGATGTCGCGGTTCTGCTGGGCCAGCAGCGCCGCCTTCTCGGCCAGCTCCGTGTTCGACCGGCGCAGCTCGCCCTGCTGGGCCTGCAGCTGCTCCGACCGCGCCCGCAGCTCCTGCGCCAGCCGCTGCGACTCGGTGAGCAGCGCTTCCGTGCGCGAGTTCGACAGGATCGTGTTCACGTTGACGCCGATGGTGTGCCGCAGCTGCTCCAGCAGGTCCTGGTGGACCGTGCTGAACTCGTTGACCGAGGCCAGCTCCAGCACGCCGAGCACCTCGCCCTGGAACAGCACGGGCAGCACGATCAGGTTCACCGGCGCGGCCGAGCCGAGGCCGGACGAGATCAGCGCGTACTCCGGCGGGGCGTTGTGGACCAGGATCGTGCGCTGGTCGACGGCGGCCTGGCCGATCAGCGACTCGCCGATCCCGAACCGCAGGCCGGCGCGGGACTGCGCGAGCCCGTAGGCCGCGATGCACTCCAGCACCGTGCCGTCGCGGTCGTCGTCGCGGGCCAGGAAGAACGCGCCCTGCTGGGCCTGGACCAGCGGGGCCAGCTCGGACAGGATCAGCGCCGCGACCGACGTCAGGTCGCGGTGCCCCTGCATCCGGCCCGACAGCTGCGCGAGGTTCGTCTTCAGCCAGTCCTGCTCGCGGTTGGTCCTCGTCGTCTCCTTGAGGTTCGCGATCATCTGGTTGATGTTGTCCTTGAGGTCGGCGACCTCGCCGGACGCGTCGACCGCGATGTGCCGGGTCAGGTCGCCGGCGGTCACCGCCGTCGCGACCTGCGCGATCGCGCGGACCTGCGTGGTCAGGTTCCCGGCCAGCTGGTTCACGCTCTCGGTGAGCCGCTGCCAGGTGCCCGACACGCCGTCGACCTCGGCCTGGCCGCCCAGCTTGCCCTCGGTGCCGACCTCGCGCGCCACGCGCGTGACCTCCGAGGCGAACGCCGAGAGCTGGTCGACCATCGTGTTCATCGTGGTCTTGAGCTCGAGGATCTCGCCGCGGGCGTCGACGTCGATCTTCTTCGTCAGGTCGCCCTTCGCGACCGCGGTCGTGACCTGCGAGATGTTGCGCACCTGGCTGGTCAGGTTGTGCGCCATGAAGTTGACGTTCTCGGTCAGGTCCTTCCAGGTCCCGGCCACGCCGGGCACCCGCGCCTGACCGCCGAGGATGCCTTCGGTGCCGACTTCGCGCGCCACGCGGGTGACTTCGTCGGCGAACGCGCGCAGCGTCTCGACCATCCCGTTCAGCGTCTCGGCCAGCGCCGCGACCTCGCCCTGGGCGACGATCGAGATCTTCTTCGACAGGTCGCCGTTGGCCACGCCGGTCGCGACCGTGGCGATGCTGCGCACCTGGTCGGTCAGGTTGGTGGCCATGACGTTGACGTTGTCGGTGAGGTCCTTCCACGTGCCGGCGACGCCGCGCACGGTGGCCTGGCCGCCGAGGATGCCTTCGGTGCCGACTTCGCGCGCCACGCGGGTGACTTCGTCGGCGAAGGCGGAGAGCTGGTCGACCATCGTGTTGAGCGTGGTCTTGAGTTCGAGGATCTCGCCGCGTGCGTCGACGGTGATCTTCTGGGTCAGATCGCCCTTCGCGACCGCCGACGTCACCGTGGCGATGTTCCGGACCTGGTCGGTCAGGTTGTTCGCCATGAAGTTGACGTTGTCGGTGAGGTCCTTCCAGGTCCCCGCGACCCCGGGCACGGTGGCCTGGCCGCCGAGCTTCCCCTCGGTGCCGACTTCGCGGGCGACGCGGGTGACTTCGTCGGCGAAGGCGGAGAGCTGGTCGACCATCGTGTTGAGCGTGGTCTTGAGTTCGAGGATCTCGCCCCGGGCGTCGACCGCGATCTTCTGGGTCAGGTCGCCTCGCGCGACGGCGGTGGCGACCTGGGCGATGTTGCGCACCTGGGTGGTCAGGTTGTTCGCCATGAAGTTGACCGAGCCGGTGAGGTCGCGCCAGGTGCCGGCGACCCCCGGGACCTGCGCCTGCCCGCCCAGCTGGCCCTCGGTGCCGACTTCGCGGGCGACGCGGGTGACTTCGTCGGCGAACGCCGAGAGCTGGTCGACCATCGTGTTCATGGTCGTCTTGAGCTCGAGGATCTCGCCGCGCGCGTCGACGGTGATCTTCTGCGTCAGGTCGCCCTTCGCCACGGCGGTGGTCACGTGCGAGATGTTGCGGACCTGGTCGGTCAGGTTGTCGGCCATCCCGTTGACCGAGTCGGTGAGGCTGCGCCACGTCCCGGCCGCGCCCGCCACCTCGGCCTGGCCGCCCAGCTTGCCCTCGGAACCGACTTCGCGCGCCACGCGGGTGACTTCGCCCGCGAACGCCGAGAGCTGGTCGACCATCGTGTTCAGCGTGTTCTTCAGCTGCAGGATCTCGCCGCGGGCGTCGACGTCGATCTTCTTCGTCAGGTCGCCGTTGGCCACCGCGGTCGCCACCTGGGAGATCCCGCGGACCTGGTCGGTGAGGTTGTCGGCCATGAGGTTGACCGAGTCGGTCAGGTCGCGCCACGTCCCGGCGACGCCCGGGACCTGGGCCTGGCCGCCGAGCTTGCCGTCCGAGCCGACCTCGCGGGAGACGCGGGTGACCTCGTCGGCGAACGCCGAGAGCTGGTCGACCATGGTGTTGATGGTGTTCTTGAGCTCGAGGATCTCACCGCGGGCGTCGACGTTGATCTTCTGGGTCAGGTCGCCGCGCGCGACGGCCGTGGTGACCTGCGCGATGTTGCGGACCTGCTCGGTGAGGTTGTCGGCCATGAAGTTGACCGAGTCGGTCAGGTCGCGCCAGGTACCGGACACGCCCGGGACGACCGCCTGGCCGCCGAGACGTCCCTCACCCGCGATTTCGCGGGAGAGCCTCGTCACTTCGGCGGCGAAGCGGGACAGCTGCGCGATGAGGCCGTTGACCGTCTTGGCCAGGGTGGCGTACGCGCCCTGCAGCGGGCGGCCGTCCAGGGTGAGGGACATCGGCTGGGACAGGTCGCCGTCGGCGACGCCGCCGAGCACGCGCTCGAGCTCGATCGCCGGCCGGGTGAGGTCCTCGACCAGGCCGTTGACCGCGTCGACGGCGGTGCTCCAGCCGCCGGGGCCGACTTCGCCCTCCAGGCGTTCGAGCAGCCTGCCTTCCTGGCCGACGGCCGTGCGCACCCGCAACAGCTCGCTGACCAGCCGCTGGTTGCGCTCGGCGATGTCGTTGAACGCCACCGCGAGCTGCGCCGAGATGCCGTCGCCGTGCGGAACGAGCCGGCGGCGGAAGTTGCCGTCCCCGAGATCCCGGACCGCCACGAGCAGCCGTTCCAGCGCGGCCGCTTCGCTCTGGGATTCCGTTGTCATGTGTGCCGACCCTCTCCACCACGCATGCGCCAGCCATGGTCGTCGACCCAGCGTGCCATGATTCGCCCTACACTTCGAGCCAGTCCGCCCACCACGCGGTAGCCGTGCGACAGCAGTCCGGAGGCAGGAGGTCCGTGCATGGTGTCACGTCCGGCCCCGGCGTCGGCGGCCCTGCCGCCGATGACCGGTGAGGACGGGCCGCCGGGCTTCGACGCCTTCGGGCGGGCCGTCCTCGAAGACGTGCGCGACGCGGTGTTCCTCACCGACGCCGAAGGGGCGCTGCGCTGGGCGAACCCGGCGGCGCGCACGCTGACCGGCAGCGCCGAGCCGCGGCTGCACCCCATCGCCGAGACGTCGGGACACGTCGAGGTGGCGGGCCACAAACGACCGGCGCGCATCCGGGCCCTCCCCGGCGGCTGGCACGCCTGGACCGTGCCCGCGGAGGACGTCCCCCAGCGGCACGTCGGCG
>NZ_JAAGNB010001606.1:0-10786 GCF_010550475.1 Amycolatopsis sp. SID8362 | reverse complement strand
TTCGTCGCCGAACCGCTCGCGCAGCAGCGGCCCGAGCGGCAGGTCGCCGCCCGGCAGCCGCAGCCGCGGCAGGGAGGTTTCGGCCTCGACGGCCCGCCGTCCCGCTTCCGACAGCACGCCGGCCACGGACTCCGCCGACGCCGGGACGCCCATCAGCGTGCCGGGCGGCATGCCGGTCACGCTGCCGCCGGCGTGGATCTTCGCGCGGGCCTTCGTGGGGTGGACGACGTCGAGGTCCAGCTCGCGGACCAGCGCGAGCATCTCGGGACGGCGGACGAGGAAGGCCTCGGCGCCGACGTCGTAGGGCACGCCCGCCAGCTCGGCGGTGCGCAGCTTCCCGCCCGGCGTCTTCGTCTTCTCGAACACGACGATCTCGGCGTCCGCGCCGAGCAGCCGCCGCAGCCGGTACGCCGCGGTCAGCCCGGAAACGCCCCCGCCGACGACGGCGACGCGCTTCACAGCTCGTGCACCAGCCCGACCACGCGGGTCAGCACGTCCGGGTCGACGCCCGGCAGCACGCCGTGGCCCAGGTTGAAGATGTGGCCGTCGGCCGCGCGGCCCTCCTCGGCGATCCGGCGGACCTCGGCTTCGAGGACCGGCCAGGACGCGTGCAGCAGCGCCGGGTCGAGGTTGCCCTGCACGACCGCCTTGCCGCCGAGACGGCGCACGGCTTCGTCGAGCGGGATGCGCCAGTCGACGCCGACGACGTCCGCGCCCGCGTCGCGCATGGCCACGAGCAGCTCGCCGGTGCCGACGCCGAAGTGGATGCGCGGCACGCCGTACTCCGCGACGCCCGCGAGGACCCGCGCCGAGTGCGGCAGGACGAACTCGCGGTAGTCCCGCTCGGACAGCGCGCCCGCCCAGGAGTCGAACAGCTGGACCGCGTCGACGCCCGCGTCGAGCTGCGCGCGCAGGAACGTCAGCGCGACGTCGGCCAGGCGCCCGGCCAGCTCGTGCCACAGCGCCGGCTCGGAGTGCATCAGCGCCTTGGTGTGCTCGTGGTTGCGGCTCGGGCCGCCCTCGATGAGGTAGCTGGCGAGCGTGAACGGCGCGCCGGCGAAGCCGATGAGCGGGGTGCCGCCGAGCCGCTCGACGAGCAGCCGGACGCCGTCGGCGACCTTCGCGACGTGCTCGGGCTCGAGCACCGGCAGCGCTTTCACGGCGGCGAGGTCGCGCACCGGCGAGGCGGCCACCGGGCCGGTGCCGGGCACGATGTCGATGTCGACGCCGGCGGCCTTCAGCGGCACCACGATGTCGCTGAAGAGGATCGCCGCGTCGACCCCGTGGCGGCGGACCGGCTGCAGCGTGATCTCGGCGAGCATTTCGGGGTCGAAGCAGGCGTCGAGCATCGGCACGCCCTCGCGCAGCGCGCGGTATTCGGGCAGCGAACGGCCGGCCTGGCGCATGAACCAGACGGGCGTGCGCTCCGGGCGTTCGCCGCGCGCGGCGGCCAGGAACGGGGCTTCGGGCAGCTCGCGGCGGCCGGACGGAGCGGCTCGCTGCGGCAGGGGCGTGGTCGGTGACATCGCCGTCAATCGTGCCACGAGCCCGGGACGGTACTTCTATCGGCGCGCCTGCGCCCGCAACGGGGCGTGCCCGCCCTAAAGTCGAAGCGTGACCGCGATGACGCCAGTGCCCGAGCTCTTCCGCGAAGCAGTCGCGGCGCTGCAGTCCGTCCGGCCCCGCCGGGAGGTGCTGCTGGAGCCGATGCGGGCCCCGCAGCGGCTCGCGCCGTGGTCGTACGCGGTCAGCTGCGAAGTGGCCGGCCCGGCCGACGTGCTGGCCTCGGGCCGCCTGGTCCTGCTCCACGACCCGGACGGCCAGGAAGGCTGGGACGGCGTGCTCCGGCTGGTCATGTACGTGCGCGCGGAGCTGGACCGCGAGCTGGCGACGGACCCGTTCCTGCCGGCGGTCGGCTGGTCGTGGCTGACGGACGCGCTGGAGGTGTCCGGCGCGAGCTGGACGGCACTGGGCGGCACGGTCACGGAGACGTCCTCGGCCCGCTTCGGCGATATTTCGGGCCCGGCCCGGACCGACGACCTGGAGCTGCGGGCGTCGTGGACCCCGACGGACGCCGGGCTGCTGCCGCACGGGCAGGCGTTCTGCCAGGTGATGGCGAGCGTGGTGGGCCTGCCGCCGGTCGGCGTGACCCTCTTCGGGCAGCGCCAGAGCTCCTGACCCGCGGCTCCCGCCAGCTGGACGCCATGAACGACTCTTTCATGTCGTCCGGCGAGGTGAACGACCCTTTCATGACATCGCCGACCCGCTCCGGACCCGCGGCGATCGGGCTCCCGCTCCTGCCCTGGCAAGCCCGCCCGGCACGACCTCGCCCTGGCAAGCGTCTTGAATGACTCATTCATGTCGCCGGACGACATGAATGAGTCATTCAAGACACCGCAGGCCCGCCCGGCACGACCCCGCCCGAGCACCTGACCCGCGGCGATCGGGCGATCATCGGCAACGAAACGGCAACGGCACCCCGCCGGGAGCCGCGCCGCGGCAGCCCGCTTGTACCGATGTGAGCAAAATTCACATCCACTGAACGCCGTTCACGTCTTCACGCCCCCTGAAACACCCCCACGCGCCCGAAACCGGCCCGGCCGATCATCGGACCCCCGTACGCCCATCCGGCCGCTCTGAGGCCGTTTCACGTCTCCTCGTTAGTGACTCACCGCGGTCACGCACCGCAACAAGATCAACACAGCGATTTGAGCCGCTCCGGACCCCGTGATCGACACGGACAGTCACGCTCCACGGCCTCGGCAAACCCCGCCGAACCCCCTCCGGCAACTTGATCATGCCCCGGCCGGGGCCACATTCCGGGACCGGCCCGCGGCCATCCGGACCCCCGTCACTAGGCGCACCGGCAGCTGCACGACCCATCTGCACGGCCATTTGGCCGTCGGCAACTTCTTTGCATCGTGTTCGCTGGGCTATCCGTTAACAACCGGCCGTGTACTAGCCCGATCGTGTTACTACGAACCCACTGAGTGACTGTTCGTTTGAGATAGATACCCATTCGATCCCCCCGCAACGGCCTCCGGGCGGCTACAGTGCCTTCGACGACACCACTTTCGGTCTAAAGCTGGCGCGGCTGAACGGCCGAAGGTCCCGGTGCCGGTCGGGGGGCACGACCGACTCCAGGGAGGTAGTGACGTGGCTACCGTCGGCATTTCTCAGGCCGTCCGATCCACGCCAGCCGGCGCGTTGCCGGCGAGCATGGTTCCGCACCCGCGGGAAGAGCTCTTTTCGGTATTGGTGGTCGACGACCACCCGCTGTTGAGGGAGGCAATCGCAGCAAGACTCGCACAGATGGGTGCGGGGACCGTCCACGAAGCCGCCACGGTGGCCGAGGCGAGGGCGCGAGCACAGGCCACCGGGCCTTGTGACCTGGCGATCCTCGATCTCGGACTGCCGGACGGCAGCGGCATCGAGCTGGTTACGGAACTCCGTAGCCACGGCTGGCCGCGCGTGGTCGTACTCGCATCCTCGGATGACCCGTACGCGGTCCGCTCGGCCTTCCAGGCCGGGGCCCAGGCGTACCTGCTGAAGTCCGCGTCGCCGGTCGTCGTGACCGATGGCGTGCGGCGCGTGCTCGAGGGCGGCGTGTACGCCGACCCGAGCGTGGCTCCGGTGCTGGCCACCGGGACCCGCGTCGCGGGCACCGACAACACCCCGCGCGAGCTGTCCGCTCGTGAGGTGGAGGTGCTCCAGCTGGTCGCCGACGGGCAGTCCAACAAGGAGATCGGCGAGGAGCTTTCGCTCTCCGCCCTCACCGTCAAGTCCCACCTCTCCCGGATCGGGCGCAAGCTCGGCACGGGTGACCGGGCCCAGATGGTGGCGCTGGCCATGCGAGCCGGCGTGATCCGCTGACGCAAGCGAACAGCCCTGCGGGGCGGGCAGACCAGGCGCGGTATGCCCGTCCCGTAGGGTCGTCAACCATGGGAAGCGCAGAGGCCGAGGACACCGGGATGGAGATCGAGTCCACGGGCGGCCCTGTGCTGCTACGCGAACCCGCCGAGGGCACGCCCCCGGTGATCACCGAACCGTCCGCGCTGGCCGAGGCCTGCGCGCGACTCGCCGCGGGCACCGGCGCGGTCGCCGTCGACACCGAACGCGCGTCCGGCTACCGGTACTGGCCCAAGGCCTACCTCGTGCAGCTGCGCCGCGAGGGTTCCGGCACGGTGCTGATCGACCCGATCGCACTGGCCGACGACCTCCAGCCGCTGCGCGACGTCCTCAACGACCTGGAGTGGGTGCTGCACGCGGCCTCCCAGGACCTCCCCTGCCTCGCCGAGCTGGACCTGCGCCCGGCGGCGCTGTTCGACACCGAGCTGGCCGGCCGGCTGGCGGGCTACGAACGCGTCGCGCTGGGCACGCTCGTGGAGCTGCTGCTCGGCTACACCCTCGAGAAGGGGCACAGCGCGGCGGACTGGTCGAAGCGGCCGCTGCCGGTCGACTGGCTCAACTACGCGGCCCTCGACGTCGAGCTGCTCATCCAGCTGCGCGAAAAGCTGGAGGCGGAGCTGGGCGCCCAGGGCAAGCTGGAGTGGGCGCGGCAGGAGTTCGAAGCCGTCCGGACGGCCCCGCCGCCGCCCCCGCGGGCCGAGCCGTGGCGCCGGACGTCCGGCGTGCACAAGATCCGCAACCCCCGCGGCCTGGCGGCGGTCCGCGAGCTGTGGCAGGCGCGCGACGAGCTCGCCCGCAAACGCGACCGCGCGCCGAGCCGCATCCTGCCGGACAGCGCGATCATCAACGCGGTGACGGCCGACCCGAAGACGGTCGAGGACCTCCAGGCCCTCCCGGTCTTCAGCGGCCGCGTCCAGCGCAAGTACACGTCGAGCTGGCTCCGCCACCTCCAGGCGGCCCGCGCCCTCCCGGCATCGGAACTGCCTTCGCCCTCGCAGCCGACGGACGGCCCGCCCCCGGTGAACCGCTGGGCGGACAAGGACCCGGACGCGGCAGCCCGCCTGTCCGCGGCCCGCGCGGCGCTGACGGCGATCGCGGAGGACCGCCGGCTCCCGGTGGAGAACCTGCTGCTGCCGGACCTGGTCCGGCGGACGTGCTGGCGCCCGCCGGCGGAGACGGACGAGGATTCGGTGGCTTCGGTGCTGCGGGCGGGCGGGGCGCGTCCGTGGCAGGTGGAGCTGACGGCGACGGCGCTGAGCAAGGCCCTCCAGACGTCGGCTTCCTGACGGCGGCCGCTCGTCATCCGGTGAGCGTCGCCAGCAGCGTGTGGGCCGCCGCCCGCAGTTCCTCCGACGGCTCGGCCTCCCCCACCAGCCGCACCACCCCGTCCGCCCCTTCACGGACATGGGCCTCCACGTCCAGCTCCGGGTCGTCCCGCCGCACCACGGCGATGCTCTCCACCAGACCGAACACCAGGTCCGTCCGGATCGCCACCGACTCCGGCACCACCCCCGAAGCCGCCACCAACCGGCCGTAAGCCGCCTTCAGGTCCGCGCGCTCAGCCCGGAACCGGGCCAGGTTCGCCGATCCCACCTCCGGCAGCAGGTACAACGCGCCCAGGTTGTGGCGGGCCCCGCCGAGCAGCCCGATGTCCGCGTACGCCAGCGCCCACAGCCGGACCGCTGCCGGGCCCGCGGCGCCGACCAAGCGGGAAGCCAAATCCAGCGACGGCCGGACCGTCTCCGCCAGCAGTGCCGCGAGGATGTCTTCCTTCGCCGGGAAGTGGTAGTAGAGCGACGCCTGCCGCAGGCCCGCGCGCTCCGCGATCGCGCGGGTCGTCGTCGCCGCGTAGCCGGCTCCGGTGAACAGCTCTCCTGCCGCGTCGAGCACCGCTTGGCGCGCGTCCGGGCGGCTCGCCGCCGCTCCGCTCGCCCTCGGCCTGCCGACTCCCGCGCCTTTGACCACGGGGTGATCTTGCCAGGTCCGGCGCCCGGGCACCCGTGGTTACCCCCGTATGTCGCTGTTGACGCCCGGAAACCCTCGCCGTTAACGCACCCCTAACGCGACGGAGACCGGGACGTCCAGCCACGGACTTAATTTCTGTCGCACGATCGAAACAAGGAGACCGCATGCCACCCGACGATCTCGCCTCCTTCGGTTACCGCCAGGAGCTCCGCCGGTCGCTGGGCGGGTTCTCCGCCTTCGCCGCCGGCTTCTCGTTCGTCTCCATCCTCACCACCGTCTTCCAGCTCTTCGGCTTCGGCTACACCTTCGGCGGCCCGCTCTTCTTCTGGACGTGGCCGGTCGTCCTCGGCGGCCAGCTGCTCGTGGCGCTCACCTTCGCCGAGCTCGCCGCGCGCTTCCCGCTCGCCGGATCCGTCTACCAATGGGCGAAACAGCTCTCGAAGGGGTTCCTCGGCTGGCTCGCCGGCTGGATGATGCTGATCGGCTGCATCGTCGCGCTCGCCGCCGCGGCGATCGCGCTGCAGGTCGTGCTGCCCTCGGTGTGGGACGGCTTCCAGCTCGTCGGCGGCGACCCCTCGGTGACGTCGCCGTCGGGCGCGGCCAACGCCGTCCTCCTCGGCACGCTCCTGCTCGTCTTCACCACGCTCGTCAACGCCGGTGGCGTCCGGCTGATGGCCCGCATCAACGACGTCGGCGTCGCGGCCGAGCTGCTCGGCGTCGTCGTCCTGATCACCGGCCTCGGCCTGTTCGCCGTCCGCGGCCCTCAGGTGGTCGCGCACGACGCCCCCGGCACGAGCGCCGGCATCGGCGGCGTCCTCGCTTCGGCGCTCATGGCCGCGTACGTGCTCTACGGCTTCGACACCGCCGCGTCGGTCGCCGAGGAGACGAAGGACGCCCGAAAGGCCGCGCCGCGTGCCGTGCTGCGGGCGGTGCTCGTGTCCGGGATCGGCGGGCTGGCCGTGGTCGTCACCGCGCTGATGGCCGCGCCGAGCCTCACCGACGGGCAGCTCGCCGGGCACGGCCTGCCGTACGTGATCACCGCCGTCTTCGGCGACACCCTCGGCCGCGTCTTCCTCGCCGACGTCGCCATCGCGGTCGTGGTCTGCACCCTCACCATCCAGACCGGCACCGTCCGGCTCATCTTCGCGATGGCCCGCGACGGCGCGCTCCCCGCTTCCGCCCGACTTTCGTCGGTGAATCCGAAAACCGGCACGCCGGTCGCGCCCGCGCTCGTTTCGGGCGTGCTGGCCATCGCGCTCCTGCTGCTCAACGTCGGCAACCCGACGCTCTTCAGCACCATCACCGGGACGTCGGTGGTGGTCGTCTACCTGGCGTACCTGCTGGTCACCGGCCCCCTGCTGGTCGCCAGGCTGCGCGGGCGCTTCCCCGCGGAACCCGGCCGGTTCTCGCTGGGACGCTGGGGCGTTCCGCTGAACGGGGCAGCCGTGCTCTACGGGATCGCCATGATCGTGAACATCGCCTGGCCGCGCGCGGAGATCTACGACGTCGCCGGTTCGGGCGCCCCCTGGATGCTGCTGTTCCCGCTAGAGTTCGTCGGCGGCGCACTGGTGATCGGCTGGCTCTGCTGGCTGCGGCTGCGCCCCGCTCCCGCCCTCGAACCCGCGATCTGAGAGGACGTCCATGAGCACCACCGCCACCACCTACGGCGCCCGGGACCACGCCCGGGCCCAGGCCGGCACCGTGGTCGAAACGATGCCGTCGATCCCGGCGAGCACCTGGCCGGCACCCCCACCCGGGGTGGCGCCCGAGGCGCTGACCTGGGCGGAGACCGTCGCCGGGGGCGGGTACACGCACAAGGTGCTGGCCCGGGGTACGCGGCTGCGCCTGACCGACGTCGAGGGCGACGCCTGCGCGCACGTGCTGTTGTTCAACGCCGACGGGCCCTGGGAGCGGCTGAACGTCGCGGACACGGTGAAGGTGCAGTGGAACGCCTACCTCGGCGAAAAGGTGGCGCTGCTGTCCGATCAGGGCCGCGTCCTCGCCACGATCGTCGCGGACTCCAGCGGCCGCCACGACGCGCTCTGCGGGACGTCCACTGTGGACGGCAACACCGAGCGCTACGGCGACGGCGCCCCGCAGGGCCCCTCCCCCGCCGGCCTGCCGCTGTTCACCTTGGCCGCGGCGAAGAACGGGCTCGGGCCGCGTGACCTGCCGCCGAGCCTGTCGCTCTTCCAGGGCGTGCGCGTCCAGCCGGAAGGCGGGCTGGAGTTCACCGGCTCCGCGGGCGCCGGGAAGTCCGTCGACTTGCGCATCGAGATCCCGTCGATCGTGCTGATCGCCAACGTGCCGCACCCGGTGGACCCGCGGGCGGACTACACCGTGACGAACCTCGAAGTCCTCGCCTGGCAGGACCGGCCGTCCACTCCGGACAGTCCGGAGTGGACGCACTCGCCGGAAGCGCGGCGCGCGTTCGAAAACACCGCCGACTACCTGACCGCACGGGGGATCGCATGAGCACGGCGTACCAGTCGCAGCTGGAGCTGACCTTCGACGTCCCGGCGCGCGCCCCGTTCTCGACCGTGCTGAAGCGCGGCAGCGAGCTGGCCATCATCGACCTGGGCGGCAACCAGGCCGTCGACTTCCTCTGCTACGACGCGAACGACACGGCCAAGCGCTACAGCGCGGCCGCGACGATCGCCGCGCAGCGCACCATCTTCCTGACCACCGGCAGCGTCCTGCGCACGCAGGAGGGCGCGCCGCTGCTGACCGTCGTCGCCGACACCTGCGGCCGCCACGACACCATCGGCGGCGCGTGCAGCAAGGAGTCCAACAGCCTCCGCTACGGCCAGCACACCCGGTTCCAGCACGCGTGCGTCGAGAACTTCCTCAGCGAAGGCGCCAAGTGGGGGCTCGGCAAGCGCGACCTGGTCAGCAACGTCAACTGGTACATGAACGTGCCGGTCGAAGAGGACGGCACACTCGGCATCGTCGACGGCATTTCCGCGCCGGGCCTGGAAGTCCGGCTGCGCGCGGAGACCGACGTGCTCGTGCTCGTGTCGAACTGCCCGCAGATCAACAACCCCTGCAACGGGTTCGACCCGACGCCGGTCCGCATGGTCGTCACGTCCCCCGGAGGCGGCGAGTGAGGCTGCTCGTCGCCAACCGCGGCGAGATCGCGGTCCGGATCCTGCGCACCGCTCGGGAACTGGGGCTCGAAACCGTCGCGGTGTACTCCGACGCCGACCGCCTCGCGCCGCACGTGCGGCTCGCCGACCGGGCCGTGCGGCTCGGCCCGGCGCCCGCCGCCGAAAGCTACCTGCGGGCCGGCGCGATCGTCCAGGCCGCCCTCGACACCAGCTGCGACGCGATCCACCCCGGCTACGGCTTCCTGTCGGAGGACGCGGCGTTCGCGCGGGCCTGCGAAGACGCCGGGATCGCGTTCGCCGGGCCGTCGCCCGAGCACCTGGAAGTGTTCGGCAGCAAGCACACCGCACGCGAGGCGGCGATCGCGGCGGGCGTGCCGCTGCTGGCCGGCACCGGCCTGCTGTCCGATGTGGACGAGGCACTGGCGCGCGCGGCGGACATCGGCTATCCGGTGATGCTCAAGGCGACCGGTGGCGGGGGCGGCATCGGCATGCGCGCTTGCGCGTCAGCGGACGAACTGCGTGCCGCCTGGGACACCGTGCGCAGCGTCGCGGCCAAGAGCTTCGCCAGCTCCGGCGTCTTCCTGGAACGGCTGGTGACCCGCGCGCGGCACGTCGAGGTCCAGGTGTTCGGCGACGGCCTCGGCGAGGTCATGGCGCTGGGTACCCGGGACTGCTCGCTGCAGCGGCGCAACCAGAAGGTCGTCGAGGAGTGCCCGGCGCCGGACCTGCCCGGCGCCGTCCGGAAGCAGCTCGGGGACTCGGCCGTCGCGCTGTGCTCGTCGGTCCGCTACCGCTCGGCGGGCACGGTCGAGTACGTCTACGACCCCGACCGCGGCGAGGCAGCGTTCCTCGAGGTCAACACCCGGCTGCAGGTCGAGCACCCGGTCACCGAGGCGGTGTACGGCGTCGACCTGGTCGCCTGGATGCTGCGGCTCGCCCAGGGCGACCGCGCGATGTTCCGCGCGACGCCGGTCGCGCGCGGCCACGCCGTCGAAGCCCGCGTGTACGCCGAGGATCCGAACGCCGGGCACCGGCCCAGCTCCGGCCTCGTCACGCGGGCCGACTTCCCGGCCGGGGCCCGGGTGGACACCTGGGTCGGCCCGGGCACCACGGTGACCACGCACTACGACCCATTGCTGGCCAAGGTGATCTGCACCGGCACCGACCGCGCGGCCGCGCTGGCGAACCTGCGGGAAGCGCTCGCCGGGACCCGCGTCGACGGGGTCCGGACCAACCTCGGGCAGCTGCGCGCGGCGGCCGCCGACGCGACCTTCGGCTCGGCCGCCCACGACACGTCCACTTTGGACGGCATCGAGGACACCGAGCCGCAGATCGACGTCGTGCGCGGCGGCACGATGACGACCGTGCAGGACTGGCCGGGCCGCACCGGGTTCTGGCACGTCGGGGTGCCGCCGAGCGGCCCGATGGACGACCTTTCGCTGCGGCTGGGCAACCTCGCCCTCGGCAACCCCGAGGGCGCGCCCGGCCTGGAGTGCACTGTGGACGGCGTCACGCTGCGCTTCTCGCACGCCGCAATGGTGTGCGTCACCGGCGCGCCGACGACAGTTCTCGTCGACGGCGCCGAAGTCCCGCTGTGGACCCCGGTCGAAGTACCCGCCGGAGCCACTTTGGACGTCCGCGCCTGCACGGCCGGGCTGCGCAGCTACGTGCTCGTCCGGGGCGGCGTGGACGTCCCGGAGTTCCTCGGCAGCGCGGCGACGTTCACGCTCGGCGGGTTCGGCGGTCACGGCGGCCGCGCGCTGGCCGCGGGCGACGTCCTGCGGCCCGGCCCGGAGCCGGCGGAC
>NZ_JAAGNB010001558.1:0-12203 GCF_010550475.1 Amycolatopsis sp. SID8362 | reverse complement strand
GACGCCAGCGCCGTCTTCGGGTACGGCTTGTTGACCGGCGGCGGCGGGGGCGGGGTCGGCCGGGGCTGCATCTGGGACGCCGACGGCGGTGGCGGCCGGTACGGCTCGGGTTCACGGCGCGGCGGCGCGTCCGAGCGGTTGATCACCGACCACGGTGGTGGCCCGACCATCGCGACCGGGATCAGGCCCAGCACGCTGAACGGCAGGAAGCCGAGCCAGAAGTGCAGCGCGGTGTTGGCCTCCATGCCGACGCTGAACGCGAGCATCGCGGCGAACGGGATCCAGATGAACCGGGACGGCCACTTCGGGCCGCGGCGGAAGGCGGTGCGGCCCTGCAGGATGACGAACAGCAGCGAGCCGGCCGGCAGCAGGATGAACGCGGCCACGTAGACGAACGTCGGCAGCGCGGCGTTGTTCTTGTAGAACAGCACCTCGTAGACGTTCGGGCCGCCGCCCAGGTACTCCTTCTGCGTGTCCACCCAGCAGGAGCCGCTCGTCAGGGTCGAGGCCTCGGCGGCGGTCAGCCCGGACTTCCCGCCCGCCCGCGCGGCGCGGAAGACACCCGAGACGCCGTTCGACAGCAGCCACGGCAGGATCAGCGCGGTGACCAGGCCGATCGCCCCGAACACCGACAGCGTCGTGGCGTCGTAGCGGTTGCCGGTGCCCTTGCGGATGATCGATATCGCCAGCGCGCCGATCGGCGGGAGCAGCGCGACGAGCGCGCCCGCCGCACTCGTGGCCCAGACCCAGTCGCCGGGGCAGAAGCCCGGGCCGAACAAGGAATGGGCTAGCGAGAGCAACGCGCTCGCGAGTCCGTTCACCGCCGGATCCCCTCACTGTCCGTGTTCACTTCGTGCCATCTCGCGGCATTTCCCTGCGGTCCAGCTTAGGACGCAGCCGGCCGCCGTGAGGTTGCCGGGTCTTCAGCCTGCCCGGAATCCGGCGAGCCCGCCGATCCCGCGCCATGATGGGGGCGGCGAGACGTTCGACGCGAGGGAGCGGGCATGGGTGCGTACTCCGAGGCCTACCGGCGCAGCCTGCGGGAGCCGGAGGCGTTCTGGCTGGCCGCGGCCGGTGCGATCAGCTGGACGAAGGCGCCGGAGCGGGCGCTGGACGCCTCGAACCCGCCCTTCTTCCGGTGGTTCCCGGACGCCGAGCTGAACACCTCGTACAACGCGCTGGACCGGCACGTCGAGGCCGGGCGCGCGGACCAGGCCGCGCTGATCTGGGACTCTCCCGTGACCGGACGGCAACGCACCTACACCTACGAGGAACTGCGGGACACGGTCGCGCGCTTCGCCGGCGCGCTGCGCTCGCTCGGGGTCACGAAGGGTGACCGCGTGATCGTCTACCTGCCGATGGTGCCGGAAGCGGCGATCGCGATGCTGGCCTGCGCGCGGATCGGCGCGGTGCACTCGGTGGTCTTCGGCGGCTTCGCGCCGAAGGAGCTGGCCGCGCGGATCGAAGACGCGAAGCCGAAGGTGATCCTGGCGGCGTCGTGCGGCATCGAGCCGACGCGGGTGGTCGAGTACCAGCCGATCATCCGGGCCGCGCTCGAGCAGACCGAGCACCAGCCGGACCACGTCGTCGTGCTACAGCGCGAGCAGGCGCCGGCGACGCTGAGCGGGCGCGAGCGGGACTGGCGCGAGCTGGCCGCGAGCGCCGACCCGGCCGATCCGGTGCCGGTCGCGGCCACCGACCCGCTGTACATCCTGTACACGTCCGGCACGACCGGGAAGCCGAAGGGCGTCGTGCGCGACACCGGCGGCCACGCGGTCGCGCTCGCGTACTCGATGGACGCGGTCTACGACATCCACGCCGGCGACGTCTGGTGGACGGCCTCCGACGTCGGCTGGGTCGTCGGGCACTCCTACATCGTCTACGCGCCGCTGCTGGTCGGAGCGACGACGGTCATGTACGAGGGCAAGCCCGTCGGCACGCCGGACGCGGGCGCGTTCTGGCGGGTCATCGCCGAGCACGGCGTCGAGGCACTGTTCACCGCGCCGACCGCGCTGCGGGCCGTCAAGAAGGTCGACCCGGACGCCCGCGAGCTGGAGAAGTACGACCTGAAGGCGTTCAAGACGCTGTTCATGGCCGGCGAGCGGCTCGACCCGGAGACCCTGCACTGGGCGCACGAAAAGCTCGGCGTCCCGGTGATCGACCACTGGTGGCAGACCGAGACCGGCTGGCCGATCGCCGCGAACCCGCGCGGCCTGGAGCCGATGGACGTCAAGGCCGGGTCCGCGACCAAGCCGGTCCCCGGCTGGGACGTCCGGATCCTCGACCAGGCGGGCGAGGAGCTGCCGCCCGGCCGCGAAGGCGCCATCACGGTGCGGCTGCCGCTGCCGCCGGGCTCGCTGCCGACGCTGTGGGGCGACGACGAGCGCTACCGCGAGGCCTACCTGTCCCGCTACGACGGCTACTACCTGACCGGCGACTCCGGCTACGTCGACGAGGACGGCTACCTGTTCGTCATGGGCCGCACCGACGACGTCATCAACGTCGCCGGGCACCGGCTGTCGACCGGGTCGATGGAGGCGGTGCTCGCCTCGCACCCGGCTGTCGCGGAGTGCGCCGTGATCGGCGTCGCCGACCAGCTCAAGGGCCAGCTGCCGCGCGGGTTCGTGGTGCTGAAGGCGGGCGCGGACATCGACGCGGAGCAGCTGCGGGACGAGCTGGTCGCCATGGTCCGCCGGGACATCGGGCCGGTCGCCGCGTTCCGCGACGTGTCCATTGTGGACGCGCTGCCGAAGACGCGGTCGGGCAAGATCCTGCGCAAGACCATGCGCGCGATCGCCGACGGCCGCGACGAGGCCGTGCCCTCGACGATCGAGGACCCGGGCGTGCTGGAAGCGATCCGCGCGGCCCTTCGTTAAGAACTGTTCCAAATGCTCCGGCTGGTCTGTACCTTTGGGAGGAGTCCCCGACCGGAGGTGCCCTGATGCGCTTGTCCAGAGCCGTCTCGACCGCGGCGATCGTGAGTCTCACGGCCGTCGGCGTGCCCGCTGCCGCGGTGGCGGCACCGGCCGCCCCGGAACGCAGCGTGACCGACGTCGTCCCGGCGCCGGTCTCGGCGAAGGCCGACCCGCGGGGCGGCTTCAAGCTGACGCCGTCCACGGTGATCGCGGCCGACCGCGACGCCCACCAGGTCGCGGACTACCTGCGCGGCCTGCTCCGCCCGGCCACCGGCTACCCGCTGCCGGTCGTGCCGCCCGCCGCCGGCCTGCCCGCGATTTCGCTGAAGCTGGGCCACGACACGCGGATCGGCACCGAGGGTTACGAGCTGAAGGTGTCGCGCGACGGCGTCACCCTGAAGGCCAACACCGCCGACGGGCTCTTCGAAGGCGTCCAGTCGCTGCGGCAGCTGCTGCCCTCGGCCATCGACGCGAAGCGCGTCCAGCACCGGACGTGGACCGTCGCCGGCGGCACGATCCTCGACTACCCGCGCTTCGCCGAGCGCGGCGCGATGCTCGACGTCGCCCGGCACTTCTTCAAGCCGGACCAGGTCAAACGGTATGTCGACCAGATCGCTCAGTACAAGGTCAACACCCTGCACCTGCACCTCGCGGACGACCAGGGCTGGCGCATCGAGATCAAGAGCTGGCCGAAGCTGGCGACCGTCGGCGGCAAGACCGCGGTCGACGGCGACCCGGGCGGTTACTACACCCAGGCGCAGTACCAGGACATCGTCGCGTATGCGGCTTCGCGGCACATCACGGTGATCCCGGAGATCGACATGCCGGGCCACACGAACGCGGCCCAGTCGACGTACGCGGAGCTGAACTGCGACGGCAAGGCCGTCCCGGTCCGCACGGACACCGAGGTCGGCTACAGCTCGCTGTGCATCTCCTCGCCGATCACGTACAAGTTCGTCGAGGACGTCGTCCGCGAGCTGGCGGCCATCACACCCGGCCCGTACCTGCACATCGGCGGCGACGAGGCGCACTCGACGCCGCCCGCGGACTACCTCGCGTTCGAGCGGAAGGTCCAGCCGATCGTCGCCAAGTACGGCAAGAAGGTCACCGGCTGGCACGAGATCGCGAAGTCGAACCCGCCCGCGTCGGCCGTCCCGCAGTACTGGGACTTCGGCGGCTCCTCACCCGACGTCGCGGCCGCGGCGGCGCGGGGCAGCAAGATCCTGATGTCGCCGGCGAACTTCGCGTACCTGGACATGAAGTACAACGCGTCGACGCCGCTCGGCCAGGACTGGGCCGCGCTGATCGAGGTGCGCGACGGCTACAACTGGGATCCCGCGTCGCTGGTGACCGGCGTCGGTGAGAAGCAGGTCGCGGGCGTCGAGGCGCCGCTGTGGACCGAGACGATCCGGACCAGCGCCGACATCGAGTACATGGCGTTCCCGCGGCTGCCGGGCATCGCGGAGATCGGCTGGTCCCCTCGCGCCACTCACAACTGGAACGCCTACCGGGCACGGCTGGCGAAGCAGTCCCCGCGCTGGGTCGCCCAGGGCATCAACTTCTACCGGAGCCCGCAGGTCGACTGGAAGTAGCTACGCACCGGCCAGGCGAGCGTGAATCGCTCGCCTGGCCAAGGCGTATGCCCGGGTCCCGCCGTTCAGAACCGCGTCCGCGTTGGCCGCGCGGCCCAGCGCGTGCAGCTCGAACGCCAGGACCTCCGGGTCCGCGTCCACGTGACCCAAGGCGACCGCTTCGACGGCCGTCTCGCGGATGAACGCGGCGAACGAGCCGCTCGCCGAAGCCACCGCGTCGTGGACCCGGCCGGGCCGCGCGTCGAACTCCGCGCCGACGTTGAAGAAGAAGCACCCGCCCGGGAACACCCGCCGTTCCGAGTACTCCAGCCAGTTTTCGCAGATCGCGCGCAGCCGCGGCAACCCCGGCGCGACGTCGCGAGAAGGCGCCACGACGTGCGCCTCGAAGATCGAGAAGGCCGCGTCGATCGTCGCGAGCTGCAGTTCCTCCTTCGAGCCGAACAGCGCGAACACGCCGCTCTTGCTCAGCTCCAGTTCGGTGGCCAGCCTGCCGAGGGAGAGGCCCTCCAGGCCGTCGACCGACGCGACGTCCACCGCCCGGCGCAGCACCAGGCGCCGGGTCGCGTCGCCGCGGGCGAGCCTGCCGTCACCCGGCACGCCGCGCCCGCCAGCGGTCCACAGTGGACTGGACGCCGCCGCGGTAGGACTCCGAAAGCGCCGGCGCCGCCAGCACGCGGTCGGCGAGGTCCAGCGCCGCCTCGACCTTGTCCTCCGGCAGCTGCCCGTAGTTGGCGAACGAAATGACGTACACCTCGGCGATCGTCGGCCCGTCCGCGCGCTCCACCAGCTCGATCGCGCCCGACGTCGGCACCGTGCCGGGCCGCAGCACGCGCAGGTACCAGCCGCAGCGCCCGGAGTCGATCATCAGCGGCGTGACGTCCTTGCGGCCGGTCTTCATGGCCAGCTTGAAGCACGGCTGCCGCGGCTGCGACACCTGCACGAGCGCGTCGCCCCAGGCCCAGACGTCCCCGATCCGGACGTCGTCCTCGGTGACGCCGGACAGCGAGACGTTCTCCCCGAAGTCGGCCACGTCGGCGTCGAAGCCGTCCTCGCGCCAGGCCGGGTAGTGCTCGGCCGGGTAGACGTAAACCGCCTTGTCGACCCCGCCGTGCACGGTCAGGTCGGCCTGCCGGTCGCCGTCGAGGTTCAGCTCGGTCAAGGCCAGCTCCGGCGCCGTGACCCGCGCCTTCGTGATCGCGCTCAGCACCGGGCGCTCCCGCCGGTACCCCAGGACGCTCGGTTCCCCCACGTACACGCCGTCGACGTTCATGTCCCGAAGATAGCACGACCGTTCGTATAGTTTTCCGCCTTTACAGTGGCGGCATGGATCTGCTCGGCAAGGCCCGCGCCCACGTCGACTCCGGCGCCCTCTTCACCGAACTGGCCCGGCTGGTCGCCTACCCCACGGTCAGCGACGCCCTCGAAGGCCGCGCCGCCGTCCAGGCCTACCTCGACGAAGTCCTGACCCCGGCGCTGACCGGTCTCGGCTGCGAAGTCACGCAGCACGCCAACCCGGACCCGGCGGGCGGCCCGTTCCTCGTCGGGGTCCGCACGGAGGGAGAAGACCTGCCGACGCTGCTCTGCTACGGCCACGCCGACGTCGTCGGGGAAGCGGGGCAGTGGCGCGACGGGCTCGACCCGTGGACGCTCACCGCGGACGGCGACCGCTGGTACGGCCGCGGCACCGCCGACAACAAGGGCCAGCACCTGATCAACCTCACGGCGTTGCGCCTGGTGCTGGCCGAACGCGGCAAACTGGGCTTCAACCTGAAGTTCCTCTTCGAGACCGGCGAAGAGATCGGCTCCACCGGCCTCACGGAGTTCGCGGCCCAGGAGAAGGACTTGCTCAGCGCCGACGTCCTCATCGCCTCCGACGGCCCGCGCCTCGACGCGGCGACCCCGACCTTGTTCCTCGGCGCCCGCGGCGGCATCCGCATCACCCTCGACGCCGACCTGCGCCCGGACGCCGCCCACTCCGGCAACTGGGGCGGAATCCTGCGCAACCCGGCGACGACGCTCGCCGCCGCGATCGCGAGCCTGGTCGACGGCCACGGCCGCGTCCAGGTCCCGGAACTGCTGCCGCCCGAACTGCCGGACAGCGTGCGCGCCGCGCTGGCCGACGTGGTCGTCGACGCGGACGAAGGCTGGGGCGATCAAAACCTGACGCCCGCCGAGCGGCTCTACGGCTGGAACACCCTGGAGGTGCTCGCGCTCGGCGCGGGTGACCCCGCCCGCCCGGTGAACGCGATCCCCGGCCGGGCGCGAGCGGTCCTCCAGCTGCGGTACGTCGCCGGCACCGACGTCGACGGCGTCGCGCCCGCCATCCGGAAGCACCTTGCCGCGCAAGGGTTCCCGATGGTCGACGTCCAGGCCGACGCCACCTTCCTCGCCAGCCGGACCCCGGTCGGCGACCCGTGGGTGACCTGGGCCCGCGAAGCGCTGGGCAAAGTCACGGACAAGCCCGTCGCCCTGCTGCCGAACTTCGGCGGCGGCCTGCCCAACCACGTCTTCACCGACGTCCTCGGGCTGGCGACGCTCTGGCTGCCGCACTCCTACCCGGGCTGCCTGCAGCACGCGCCGGACGAGCACCTGCTCGCCCCGGTCGCCCGGGAGGGACTGGTGCTCGCCACGGCATTGTTCGCGGCGCTCAGTTCAGCGCCGCCGATTCCTCGTCGGTGAGCAGCCGCGAGCGGATCAGGAAACGCACGCCTTCGGGCGCCTCCAAGGAAAACCCGCTCCCGCGCCCGGGCACGACGTCGATCGTCAGGTGCGTGTGCTTCCAGTACTCGAACTGCGGCCCCGACATCCACACCGGCACGTCCTCGATGCCCTCGACCTCCAGGTCGCCGAGGAGCACGTCGGACGCGCCGGTGCGGAACTCCCCGGCCGGGTAGCACATCGGGGCGCTGCCGTCGCAGCACCCGCCGGACTGGTGGAACATCACCGGCCCGTGGAGCGACACCAACCGCCGCAGCAGCGCCGCGGCGGCCGGTGTCAGGTCTACTCGGTGCGTCATCAGAAGAATCCGAGCGCCTGGTCGGAGTAGGAGACGAGCATGTTCTTCGTCTGCTGGTAGTGGTCGAGCATCATCTTGTGGTTCTCGCGGCCGATGCCGGACGCCTTGTAGCCGCCGAACGCCGCGTGCGCCGGGTAGGCGTGGTAGTTGTTCACCCACACGCGGCCCGCCTGGATGTCGCGGCCGGCACGGTAGGCGGTGTTGCCGTCGCGCGACCAGACGCCGGCGCCGAGGCCGTACAGCGTGTCGTTGGCGATCTTGATGGCGTCGTCGTAGTCGTCGAACTTCGCCACGGACACCACCGGGCCGAAGATCTCCTCCTGGAAGATCCGCATCTTGTTGTCGCCGGCGAACACGGTCGGCTCGACGTAGTAGCCGCCGGCCAGCTCGCCACCGAGGTCGGACCGCACGCCGCCGGTGAGGATCTCGGCGCCTTCCTGCTTGCCGATGTCGATGTAGGACAGGATCTTCTCGAGCTGGTCGTTGGACGCCTGCGCGCCGATCATCGTCTCGGTGTCGAGCGGGTGGCCCTGCTTGATCTTGCGGACGCGCTCGACGCCGTCGCCGAGGAACCGGTCGTAGATGCCCGACTGGATCAGCGCCCGCGACGGGCAGGTGCAGACCTCGCCCTGGTTCAGCGCGAAGAGCGCGAAGCCCTCCTGCGCCTTGTTGTAGAAGTCGTCGTTGCGCGCCGCGACGTCGTCGAAGAAGATGTTCGGGCTCTTGCCGCCCAGCTCGACGGTCACCGGGATGATGTTCTCGCTGGCGTACTGCAGGATCAGCCGCCCGGTCGTCGTCTCGCCGGTGAAGGCGACCTTCCGGACGCGGTTGCTGGAGGCCAGCGGCTTGCCCGCCTCGACGCCGAAGCCGTTGACGATGTTGACCACGCCCGGCGGGATCAGGTCGCCGATGATCGAGAACAGCAGGTGGATCGACGCCGGGGTCTGCTCGGCCGGCTTGAGGACGATCGCGTTGCCCGCGGCCAGCGCCGGGGCGAGCTTCCAGACCGCCATCAGGATCGGGAAGTTCCACGGGATGATCTGCGCGACCACGCCGAGCGGCTCGTGGAAGTGGTAGGCGACGGTGTTCTCGTCGACCTGCGAGATGCCGCCCTCCTGGGCGCGCAGGGCGCCGGCGAAGTAGCGGAAGTGGTCGATGGCCAGCGGGATGTCGGCGGCGAGGGTCTCGCGGACGGCCTTGCCGTTCTCCCAGGCCTCGGCGACGGCGATCGCTTCGAGGTTCTGCTCCATCCGGTCGGCGATCTTGAGCAGGATGTTGGCGCGTTCCTCGGGCGAGGTCCGGCCCCACGCCGGCGCGGCGCCGTGGGCGGCGTCGAGCGCCTTCTCGACGTCCTCGGCGTTGCCGCGGGCGATCTCGCAGAAGGTCTTGCCGGTGACCGGGGTCGGGTTCTCGAAGTACTGGCCGCCGGCCGGGGGGACGTACTCGCCGCCGATGTAGTGGTCGTAGCGCGCTTCGTAGCTGACGACGCTGCCTTCGGTGTTCGGTGCGGCGTACTGGACCATCTTCCCTGCCTCGTTGCTCGGAGTGACGGTTGACCTGATGGCCGCCGAAGGTAGGTGCGGCAACGTTGCACGCGCGTTGCAACGCTGTGAGCTGGGTCTCTACGCTGGTGGACGTGGCAGAGGCGCCCGAACCGGAGCTGCTGCGCGACCCCGAGTCCTACGCGCGGCTACTGGAGCACGTCCGCGAAGCGGTGCTCCAGGGCGTGCCCGGGCCCCGGCCGCCACGGTCCGTCGTCTCCGACTCCTGGAACCGCTCGCTCGCCGCCCGGGTCGACCCCGACCAGGGCGAAGCGCCGTTCGTCTACGACACCGGCGACCTCGCCGCGCTCCGCGAAGCCCACCCGTTGGCGCCCGTGCTGCCGGTGCTGCGGCAGATGCTGGTGAGCATCGCCGACGACGCCGAGCACGTGATGATCGTGACCGACGCGGACGGCCTGATCCTGTGGCGCGAGGGCGCCGCGGGCCAGCTGCTGCGCGGCGACCGCGTCGGCCTCACCGAAGGCACCCGGTGGAGCGAAGCCGCGATCGGCACGAACGCCATGGGCACCGCGCTGGCGACCGGCGACCCGGTGCAGATCTACTCGGCCGAGCACCTGGTCCGCCGCTACCACGCGTGGACGTGCGCGGCGGCGCCGGTGCGCGACCCCGAGACCGGCGTGCTGCTCGGCTCGATCGACGTCAGCGGGCCGTTGCGCACCGTGCACCCGGCGATGCTTTCGCTGGTCACGGCGACCGCGCAGCTCGCGGAAGGGCAGCTGCGGGCCCAGCTCGCGGTCCGCGACGAGCAGCTGCGGCGGGCGAACATGCCGCACCTGGAGGCGTTGCGCGGCCGGCCCGGCGCGCTGCTTTCGGCGGGCGGCCGGGTGCTCGCCGCGCAGGCGTGCCTGCTCCCGTCCACAGTGGACGTCCGGCGCGGCGGCGGCACGGTGAACCTGCCCGACGGCCGCATCGCCACGGTCGAACCGCTGGCCGAGGGCTACCTGCTGCGGCTGTCCTCGCCCGGGGCCAGTGGCCCGCGGCCGCGGCTGTCGCTGGAGTATCTCGCGGACGGCGCGTTCTCGACCACTGTGGACGGTCGCGAGGTCCCGCTCACGTTGCGGCACGCGGAAATCCTGACCCTGCTGAGCCTGCACCCGAACGGCCTCTCGGCGGAACGGCTGGCGCTGCAGCTCTACGGCGAGTCGGGCAACCCGGTGACCGTCCGCGCGGAAATCCACCGCCTGCGCTCCCAGCTCGGCGCGGCGGTGGTGCAGACGCGGCCGTACCGGCTGGCGGCGGACGTCGACGCGGACTTCACCCGCGCCCGCACGGCGTTGCGCACCGGCACGCCCGCCGACGTCCTGCGCGCCTTCCGCGGTCCGCTGCTGCCGGACTCGGAGGCTCCGGCCATCCGCGAGGAGCGGGAGACGCTCACCGCGCAGGTCCGCCAGGTGGCGCTGAACAGCGGCGACCCCGGCGTGCTGTGGTCGTTCTGGGAAACGGCGTCCGGAGTGGACGACTTCGCGGTGCTCGACGCGCTGCTGAGGACGCTCCCCGCGGCCGATCCGCGGCGGGCCGCCGTGACGGCCCACCGCGCGCGGCTGGGTTGAGCCGTCAGGGTTCCAGGTCGCTGCACCCCTGCCCGGTCGCGATGTCGAACGGCACGGACGCCTGGTCGTGCACGATCACCCAGCCGTCGGCGGTGTTCCGGAAGACGAACGTGCCCCGGACCCACATGCCGTCGGTCACGACGCCGTTCTTCATGGTCCCGCTGACCCGGCCGAAGCCGTGCCCGACCGCGAGGTCGCCGCTCACGGTGATGGTCAGGTCGCGCAGCTCGTAGTCCACCGTTTCGAAGATGGTGAACACCTTCGCCCAGTTCTTCAGCTTCGCGTCCACGCCGACGTGCTGCAGCGGCGGTTCGACGTCGAAGGACACGACGTCCGGGGCGTAGCTCAGCCGCAGCGCCTCGAGGTCCTTGTTCCGGAGCCCGTCGACGATCGTGGCCATCCGGGCGCGGATCGCGGCTTCCGCGTCCCCGTGCCGCAGCGGCGCGAGCGCGGTGCTCCAGGCGACGACGTGGTCGAGCATCATGTCCAGCGCGGGGAGCTGGTACTCGCCGGGCGCGAAGGTGACGCGGTCTTCGAACTCGGTCGCCAGCGGCAGCGTGACCTGCGGGGCGACGTCCGCCAGCTGCAGGGCACCGCAGACCAGCCGCAGCTGCTCGACCGACCGCGCCCCGCCGACGCCGCCGTAGGAGACGAACCCGGCGGCCTTGGTGTTCCACTCGAGGTGCACGTGGTCCATGGCGTTCTTGAGCACGCCGGGCACGGAGTGGTTGTACTCCGGCGTGACGAACACGAACCCGTCGCACGCGGCGACGGTCGCGGCCCAGGCCCGCGTGCGTTCGTCCGGGTACTGCCCCGAAAAGCTGGGTGGCTCCGTCAGGTGGGGCAGCGGGTGGCCACGCAGGTCGATCAGCGTGAACCGGGCGTCGGTGCGCTGGCTCGCCCGCTCGTGGACCCACCGGGCCACCTGGTCGCCCACGCGGCCGTTGCGGGTGCTGCCCAGCACGATTCCGATCTCGATCATCGTTTCTCCCCTGTTCGTTTGCGGCTTCGAGGAGTACGACGAAGCAGCCCGGCGGGATGTCAGGCCTGACGTTCGGGAAGGCTGTGTCGTCGGAGGGACCATGACGACACCACCGGAACCGGTCGTCGGCGAACGCCGGCACCTGCTCAACCTCGCCTACCGGCTGCTCGGGTCGCTGGCCGAGGCCGAGGACGCGGTGCAGGAGACCTACGCCCGCTGGTACGCGCTCACGCCGGCGCAGCGTGCCGCGATCTCCTCCCCGGGCGCGTGGCTGACGACGGTCGCGGGCCGCGTCTGCCTGGACGTCCTCGGCTCGGCGCGGGCCCGGCGCGAGCAGTACGTCGGCGAGTGGCTGCCTGAGCCCGTGCCCGAGCAGCCCGACTCGGTCGCCGACCGGATCACCCTCGACGAGTCGGTCACCATGGCCTTCCTCGTGACGCTCGAAGCGATGACCCCGGCGCAACGGGTCGCGCTCGTGCTGCACGACGTGTTCGGGTACGCGTTCGCGGAGGTCGCGGAGATCACCGGGCGCACCCCGGCGGCGTGCCGCGAACTGGCGTCGTCGGCCCGCCGCCGCGTCCGCGCC
>NZ_JAAGNB010001513.1:0-7111 GCF_010550475.1 Amycolatopsis sp. SID8362 | reverse complement strand
CACCAGGTCCTTCGCGCCGAGGCCGCCGCCCGCGCCGTGGCCGAGCATCAGCACCGCCGCGCCCTCCTCGGCGCAGTGCAGGTAGGCCCGCGCGGGGCCGAAGGCGGTGTCGATCTCGAGGGCCGTCATGAGAAGAGGGTGCCCTCGTGCGCCGGCTCGACGCGCTCCAGCAGCTCGGGTCCGTTGTTGCGGACGTTGTTGACCAGCGTCGAGATCGGCCGCAGCTCCAGCGACGCGACGATGTCGTCCGGCGTCGGCACCAGCAGGTCCTTGACGTCCTCGCGGTCCGGATCGAGCCAGCCGTCCCAGTGCGACTTCGGCACGATCAGCGGCATCCGGTGGTGGACGTCGGTCAGCTGCCCGGCCGCGTCGGTCGTGATGATCGAGAACGTGATCAGCGGCGGCGCGTCCTTGTCGTCCTTCGGGTGCCAGCTCTCCCAGATCCCGCCGAACGCGATCGACGAGTCGTCCGGCGCCGTCATGTAGAACGGCTCCTTCTCCTTGCCGGTGCGGCGCCACTCGAACCAGCCGTCGGCCGGCACCAGGCAGCGGCGCGACACCAGCGCGCGGCGGAAGGCGGGCTTCTCGGCGGCAGTCTCGGCGCGGGTGTTGATCATCCGCGAGCCGACCGACGGGTCCTTGGCCCAGAACGGCACCAGGCCCCACTTCATGATCCGCAGCGAGCGCTCGGCGGGCTCGTCCTCGAGGACGTGGCCGTCCGCGTCACGCGGGTGCCGCTGCACGACCGTGACGACGTTCTTCGTCGGCGCGACGTTGTGGTCGGCGCGCGCGTGCCCCTCGGTGAGATCGATCGCCTCGAACTCCTCGATCAGCTTCGCCGGGTCCTTCGTGGCGGCGTAACGGCCGCACATGCGCCAACCTCCTCGTGCCGGAAACGTCCGGGGACGCCATCGTTACACGCAGGCCAGGGCCGTGGCGAGCGGCGTGGGATCATTCGAGTGGCACCGGAGCACGAGAGGACGGCGGGTTTGGCGCGCAACGACTGGAGCAGGCTGGACGAGTCCGACGTCCGCGTGCGTCCGGGCAAGGGCACCCGGCCCCGCAGCAAGCGCCGTCCCGAGCACGCCGACGCCGTCACCGCCATGGTCATCGGCAAGGACCGCGGCCGCTGGACCTGCGCGATCGACGCCGACCCCGAACGGGTGGTCACCGCGATGCGGGCCCGGGAGCTGGGCCGGACGCCGGTGGTCGTCGGCGACCGGGTGGGGATCGTCGGCGACGTCTCCGGCAAGCCGGACACGCTCGCGCGCATCATCCGCGTCGACGACCGCACCAGCTCCCTGCTGCGCACGGCCGACGACACCGACCCGTACGAACGGCTGGTCGTCGCCAACGCCGAGCGCCTGCTGATCGTCACCGCGCTGGCCGACCCGCCGCCGCGCACCGGCTTCATCGACCGCTGCCTGGTCGCCTGCTACGCGGGCGGCGTCGAGCCCGTGCTGTGCCTGACCAAGGCCGACCTGGCCAGCCCGGACGAGCTCCTGGCGGGGTACGCGGGTCTCGACGTCCCGGTGATTGTCAGCCGGTTCGACGAGCAGCCCGAAGGCCTCGACGAGCTGCTGAAGGACCGCGTGACGGCGCTCGTCGGACACTCCGGTGTCGGCAAGTCGACATTGGTCAACCGGCTGGTGCCGGCCGCCGAACTGGCCGTCGGCGTGGTCAGCGCGGTCGGCAAGGGGCGGCACACGTCCGTCGCGGCGGTGGCGCTGCCGCTCCCGGACGGCGGCTGGGTGATCGACACCCCCGGCGTGCGGTCGTTCGGGCTGGCCCACGTCACCGCGGACGACATCGTCGACGCCTTTGAGGAGTTCGCCGCGGCCGCCGAGGAGTGCCCGTCGGGCTGCGGCCACCTCGGCCCGCCCGAGGACCCCGACTGCGCGCTGGACGACGTCGTCACCGACGGCACGGCGAGCCCCGAGCGGCTCACGTCACTGCGGCGCCTGCTGGCCTCGCGCGGCGGGCACGACGTGACCCGCCCCACGGAGTCCTGAGGCAACCGGGAACCGATCGCGGATCGTCACCGTCACAGAGGTAATGATTCGCCCGTTCGGGCGATATGCCCAGCGGAAGATCCGATCCTGAGGGGAATTCGATGCGCAAGACCACCCTGGTCGCGGCAGGCGCCGCGCTGGTTCTGACGCTGACGGCGTGCAGCGGCGGCACCACGACGGGCACGGCCGCCCCGGCCGGCGAGCAGCAGTCCGGCGGCAGCAGCAGCGGCCTCGCTTCGCCGTTCACCGACGCGTTCCAGCTGGCGTCGGCGTCGAAGCAGGGCACCGAGAAGTCGAAGTCGGCCAAGTTCACCATGGAGGGCTCCGCCGCCGGCCAGACCCTGAGCGCGACCGGCGCGATGGCCTTCGACGGCGCGAACACCAAGTTCTCGATGACCAGCACCGCGGCCGGCCAGACCACCGAGATGCGCATGGTCGACAAGGTCATGTACCTCAAGCTGCCCGCCGACCAGCAGAAGCAGATGGGCACCGACAAGGCGTGGGCCAAGATCTCGGCCGACGGCACGGACCCGATCTCGCAGGCGATGGGGAGCGCGCTGTCGCAGTCGGCGGAGCAGAGCGACCCGAGCAAGATCCTGGAGCAGGTCTCCAAGGCGGGCCGGATCATCTCGTCCGACCAGACCGAGCTGAACGGCGAGCAGGTCAACCACTACAAGGTCGAGCTCGACGTGGCCAAGGCCATCGACCAGTTCACCGGCCAGGTCCCGGCCGCCGCGCGCGACCAGATCAACGAGAAGCTCAAGGGCAAGGACCTCAAGATCCCGGCCGAGCTGTGGCTGAACAAGGACAACCTGCCGGTGCAGGTCACCATGGACCAGGGCCCGATGATGCAGGCGCTGGGCGCGCCGGCCGGCGACGCGAAGTTCACGATGAAGTACAGCGACTGGGGCACCCAGGTCGACGTGGAGGCCCCGCCGGCCGACCAGGTCGTGGACCTCGGCGAGCTGATGAAGAAGGCCGGTCGCTGACCGGAAAACTCTGAGTAGCAGCGGCTCCCCCGAACGGGTTCGGGGGAGCCGCTGTGTTTTTGTTGGCGCCATGCGCAAAGCCGCCGTCGTGCTGCTGTTCCTCCTGCTTACCGCCTGCTCCGGCCCGCCGTCCCCGCCCGCGTTCACCGACGCGCGGGAGCTGGCCGACGCCGCGACGGCGGCCACCACGGGCAGCGGCTCGGCCAAGTTCGCCACGGACGTCGCGGTCGGCGAAGTCCGCTCGAAGAGCACCGGCCAGGCGCGCTTCGGCGCCGGCGGGACGTCCCAGGTGATGACGACCGACTTCATCGGCGAGCCGATGGAGCTGCGCCTGGTGGCGGGCAAGCTGTACGCGAAGGTGCCGGAGGGTTCGCGCGACGAGGTCGGCACGGGGAAGCCGTGGGTACTGGTCGCGGCGGACGGCGGCGACCCGTTCTCCCAGGTGCTCGGCGGCAGCCTGACGCAGCTGGCGGCGCAGAACGACCCGGCGCACACGCTGGGCGAAATCCGGACGGCGGGCACGATCGTCTCGTCCGAGCGGGCGCAGCTGGACGGCGTCGCAGCGGAGCACTATCGCGTCGACCTGGACCTGGCCCGCCTGGGCACGGACCTGCCGGCGGGCCTGCCCCCGGAGTCCGCGGGACGGCTGGGCAAGTTCCCGGTGGAGCTGTGGCTCGACGACGCGCACCGGCCGCTGCGGATCGTGCTGGACCTGACCCCGATCCTCCAGGGCTCCGAAGCGCGCATCACGACGCGGTATTCGGACTGGGGCAGCCCGGCCGACGTCCAGCCGCCACCCGCGGGCGAAGTGGGGTAGTCACGTTCGCGCCCGCTGCCTCGTCCGGTTCCCCGAGGAAGGGAGACGGACATGCGGGTGCTGGTGATCGGGGCGACAGGCGTGCTGGGCGTGCCCACGGTGACGCGGCTGCTGGCCGCCGGGCACGAGGTGAGCGCCTTGACCCGGCCGGGTTCACGCCTTCCGGCAGGCGTGACGGGTGACTTGTTTTCGGCCGATTCCCTGGTCACGGCGCTGCGCGGGCACGACGCCGTGGTGAACCTGGCGACGCGGATCCCCCGGAAGCCGACCAGCAAGAAGGCGTGGGCCCCGAACGACCGGGTCCGCAGTGCGGGCAGCGCGGCGCTGGCGGCGGCGGTCCGGCGGGTCGAGGAGGTGCGGATCGTGGTCCAGGAGGGGATCTCGTTCGTGTACGCCGACGGGGGTTCGGCGCTGCTGACGGAAGACGCGCCGCTGAAGCCGGGCGTGGTGACGGCGTCTTCGGTGACGGCGCACGCGAACGTGGCGGCGTTGACGGACCGGACGGTGGTGCGGCTGCGGATCGGCACCCTGCTGGGCCCGGACCGGATGACGTCGGCCCTGCTGGCCGCGGCGCGTCGGGGCGCACCGTTGATCCTGGGATCACGCTCGGATTGGACGACGGCGATCCACCCGGCCGACGCGGCCTCGGCTGTCGTGGCCGCTTTGGACGCGCCTTCGGGGGTTTACAACGTGGGGGCCCCGGCGGTGCTGAAGCGCGACCTGGGCGCGGCAATGGCCGCGGCCGCCGGGGTGCGGCGGGCGCGGGCGGTGCCGAAGTGGCTGGTGTCGCGGATCCCGCTGGCCGAGCCGATGGGGCGGTCGCAGCGGGTCGATTCGACGAAGCTGAGGGAGGCGACCGGGTGGGAGTGCGAGCGCCCGGTGCCGGGTCCGGACTGGTTCAGCGAGGATTGATCGGGCTGCTGGGGCGGGCTCGGCAGCGGGTGGCCTGCTTTGCCCGGGCGGAAGCAGGAGCGGGGACAAGCCCCCGCCCAACCCTGGGGGGCGTCCCCGAGCCCAGCCTACCGGCCACCCCCGACCGAAAACCCCGCTCG
Source organism: Amycolatopsis sp. SID8362 (assembly GCF_010550475.1). NCBI lineage: Bacteria > Bacillati > Actinomycetota > Actinomycetes > Pseudonocardiales > Pseudonocardiaceae > Amycolatopsis > Amycolatopsis sp. SID8362. Next base: position 2,241 of record NZ_JAAGNB010001513.1, on the reverse strand, counting down.
ACCCCAGTTGTCCACAGGTGAGCCCGCCTGTGGACAACTCAGAGCAGCTCCAGCAAGAACGGCAGTTCCTGCGGCGCGTACCAAGCCAGCTCATGGTCCTCGGCATCGCCCAAAGTGAACTCCGCGTCCGGGTCACCCAGGTCCGCCGCATCGATCACCGCCGCAGCCGCCGACACCGCCTCGGCGGCCTCGGGCGCGTCCACGTGGATCGCCGCCACCGCCTTCATCGGGATCGGGCCGCCGATGCGGACGACCGGGGCGTCCAGGTCCGGGCGCAGCGTCACGCCCTCGACGTCCGCCGACACCACCACCCGGCGTGGCTCGCCCTTCTCCTCCGCCGCGATCAGCCGCAGCGAAGCGCGGGCCGCGTCCAGCAGGGCCGCGTACTCCAGTTCCTCGTCGGACCCGCTCACGTACGCCTCGCGCAACGCCGGCGTCAGCGCGAACGCCGTTCCGCTGCGGGCGCGGAACTCCCCCGAGGACTCGAGGTCGCGAAGCATCGCGATGGTCGCAGGCAGATAAACCCTCACCAGTGCGCACCCTTCAGCTCTTCCAAGGATTCTTCGATCATCCCGGCCAGCAGGTCGACGTCGAAAGCGGCCTTGCGGTCGCCGTTCAGTCCGAAGTAGACGCCGCCGTGGTAGGACGTCACCCCGATCGCCAGCGCCTGGGTGCGCATCAGCGGCATCACCGGGAACATCTCGACCAGTCTGGCCTCTCCCGCGTACATCGGCACCTGCGGGCCCGGCGAATTGGTCACCATGACGTTGAAGATGCGCCCCGACAGCGACCCCGCCGCCCGCGCGCCGAGCGAATGGAGCGTAGCGGGGGCGAAGCCGCCGACCCTGAGCAGGCCGCGCGCCGCCACCGAACGGCCCGAATCCAGGTGCTCGGCCATCGCGTGGCCGATGTGCTGCAGGCGCAGCACCGGGTTCGGCTCGCCGACCGGCAGGTCGACCAGGTACGCGGCCACCTGGTTGCCGACCAGCCCCGGCGTCGAATACCCGGGCGTCTCCTCGTCGCGGACCGCCAGCGGCACCAGCGCGCGGACCGTCGTGTTCGGGGCCAGCGGCTCCTCACGCGAAAGCAGCCATTCGCGCAGCGCGCCGGTGATGGCCGCGAGGACGACGTCGTTGACCGTGCCGCCGTGCGCCGCGCGGATCTTGCGGAAGTCCTCCAGCCGCGTCCGGACCACGGAGAACACGCGGCCGCCGGACACGCGGACGTTCAGCGGGCCGGTCGGCGCCGGCCGCACCAGCGTGCGCAGCGTCGAGGCCACACCGCCGACCGTCTCGGCGAACTTGCCCGCCGCCGCGAACGCGTCGTTCGCCGCCGAGCGGACGTTCTCGACGACCTCGCCCGGCCGTTGGACGCCCTCGCTGACCGCGTCCAGCACCAGCTGCGTCCGGCTCGGCTCGCGGCGTGGCGTCCAGATGTCCTCGAACGGTTCCGGCTCGGCCGGCGTCGGGTCGAGGATGAGCTGGCCGAGCTCGATCGTGCCGACACCGTCCACAACGGACTGGTGGGTCTTCGTCACCAGCGCGACGCGGTCCCCGGCCAGTCCCTCGATGAAGTACGCCTCCCAGAGCGGCCGCTCCGGCGCCAGCCGCCGCGACATCAGCCGGGCGACCAGGTCGAACAGCTGCTCGTCAGTGCCCGGCTGGGGCAGCGCCGAGCGCCGGACGTGGTAGTTCAGGTCGAAGTCGACGTCGTCCACCCACACCGGGCGCGCGAGGTGACCGGGCACCTCCGCGACCCGCTGCCGGTACCGCGGCAGGTACGCCAGCCGCGCGCCGACGAGGTCCAGCAGCTGCGCGTAGCTGAACCCGGACCGGGGCCGTTCGAAGATCGCCACCCCGCCGACGTGCATCGGCGTCGCGTGGTCCTCGAGGTAGAGGAACGAGGCGTCCAGCGCGGAAAGGCGGTCGGGCATGGGCCGATCCTTACACAATGCGAGACTGCCGGGTGTGGGTGATGAGTCGACTGTCTCGCCGAAAGACCGCTTCCTGACCGTGTACGGGCGCAAGCCGGTGCTCGAGGCGCTGGCGGACGACGCCCTGCGCGTGGACAAGGTGATCCTCGCCGACACCGCGCGCGGCCCCGGCGCGGCGGAGATCCAGCGCGCGGCCAAGGAGGCCGGCGTGGCGGTGCAGCGCGCCAGCGCGCACCGGGTCAAGGTGCTCGCCGGCAACGGCAAGCAGGACCAGGGCGTGCTCGCCGACGTCGTCGCGCCGCGGATGC
>NZ_JAAGNB010001465.1:0-8164 GCF_010550475.1 Amycolatopsis sp. SID8362 | reverse complement strand
CCTTGGGTGCGTCTCACGCACCGAAGGCCACCTTGGGTGCGTCTCACGCACCGAAGGCCACCTTGGGTGCGTCTCACGCACCGAAGGCCACCTTGGGTGCGTCTCACGCACCGAAGGCCACCTTGGGTGCGTCTCACGCACCGAAGGCCACCTTGGGTGCGTCTCACGCACCGAAGGCCACCTTGGGTGCGTCTCACGCACCGAAGGCCACCTTGGGTGCGTCTCACGCACCGAAGGCCACCTTGGGTGCGTCTCACGCACCGAAGGCCACCTTGGGTGCGTCTCACGCACCGAAGGCCACCTTGGGTGCGTCTCACGCACCGAAGGCCACCTTGGGTGCGTCTCACGCACCGAAGGCCACCTTGGGTGCGTCTCACGCACCGAAGGCCACCTTGGGTGCGTCTCACGCACCGAAGGCCACCTTGGGTGCGTCTCACGCACCGAAGGCCACCTTGGGTGCGTCTCACGCACCGAAGGCCACCTTGGGGCGCTAGCCCGAGCGCCGGTCGCCGGGTCTGGCGCGAGGCCGAACGTCAGCCCGGACGGCACAGCCCCCGCTCGTAAGCCACCAGCCCGGCCTCCGTGCGGTGCGCGCACCCCAGCTTCCGCACCACCCGGGCCACGCACTCCCGCACCACCGGCTCCGCCAGCCCGAGCCGCTCCGCGATCTCCGCGTTGGTCAGCGCCGACCCGATCCCGATCAGCACCTCGCGCTCCCGCGACGACAGCAGGTCCACCCGCGCCAGCCGCTCGTCCCGCGGGCCCGACAGCCGGGTCGCCGCCGAAATCCAGCGGCGGGAGGCGTCCGGGGACAGGACCACGTGCCCGTCCGCGGCCAGGCGGACCACCTTCAGCAGCTCGTTCCGCCGCGCCGACCGCAGCACGAACCCCGCCGCGCCGTCGCGCAGCGCTCGCAGGATCGCCGCGTCGGAATCGAACGTCGCCAGGACCAGTACCGCCGGGCGGCGGATCACCGGGCCGAGCGGGCCCAGGCGCGGGTCGAGCAGGACCACGTCCGGCAGCCGGCGGCGGAGGGTCGTCCGGGCCGCCGTCGCGTCTCCGACCGCGGCGATCAGCTCGACGCCGTCGGCCTCGGCGAAGATCGCGCCCAGCCGCGTCCGGACCGTTTCGTCACGTTCGGCCACCAGGACCCGGACCGGTGGCGCGAGCACGGCTCAGTCCCGCGGGCGCAGGCGGATCAGCGGCAGGTCGCTCTTCGACGCGCCGACGAGGTCGCGGCCGCCCGGACCGCGCAGCCGCAGCTCGCGGAAGCGGACCGCCGACAGCTGGGCGGCTTCGATCGGGTAGACGTCGCCGTAGCGCTTGATCTTGTCGACCAGTTCCTTGCCGAGCAGCTCGACGAGCCCCGCGTGCCGGGTCGCGCCGCCGCCGAGGGGGACGTCCAGCTGCTCGCGCACCTCGGGAAAGCGCTGGTCCAGCTCGACCGCGAGCTGGTGGATCGTGACGTACGCCGGGCCGAAGTCGCCCGCGTCCGGTCCGGCCGGGATTTCCTTCAGCACCTTGACGAGCTTGTCATCCATCCCGAGCTTGTCCCACAGGGTCACGCTTTTCCTCCTGCCACGGCAGCCGTTGTCTACCAGAGGACCGGCACGCGGTCCACTCCCCCGGTGACACGGTTCGTCCGGATCCGGAGTTCATCGACGCCGACGGCCAGCCGCAGCCCCGGGAACCGGCGGAACAGCGAGCCGAACACGACGCGCAGTTCGGTGCGGGCGAGGCTCGCGCCGATGCAGAACCAGCCGCCGTAGGCGAACGCCATGTGCGCGTTCGGCTTGCGCGCGGGGTCGAACGCGTCGGGGTCCGGGAACACCGTCTCGTCCCGGTTGGCCGCCCCGATCGCCAGGACGAGGGCGTCGCCGCGGGCGATCCGCACACCGCCGAGCTCGACGTCGTCGTGCGCGTACCGCAGGACGCCGAGCCCGCTCGGCGCGGACAGCCGCAGGATCTCCTCGACGACGCCGTGGACGCCGCCCTCGGGGTCGGCGGCCAGCGCGTCGCGGCGGGCGAGGTCGGTGAGCAGGTAGAGCGCGCCGAGGTCGATCCGGTTGGACGTCGTCTCGTGCCCGGCGAACAGCAGGCCGGCGGCGAGCCGGGCGAGGTCGTCGTCGCCGAACGCGGGGTCGTCGGCCTGCGCGCGCACCAGGTCCGAAACGACGTCCTGGCCGGGTTCGCGCCGCTTGACCGCCGCGAGCCGCCCCATGTAGGCGGCGAACTCGTCCAGTGCGGCTTCCGCCCCGGTGCCGATGTCCATCCGGCCCATCCGGTCCGACAGCACCCGGAACGTGTCGCGGTCTTCGTACGGGACGCCGAGCAGCTCGCAGATCACCAGCACCGGCAGCGGGAACGACAGGTGCTCGTGCAGGTCGACGGGCTCGCCGCCGGCGCCGGCCCGTTCCATCGCGTCGAAGCAGCCGTCGGCCAGCTCCTGGACGTGCCCGGCGAGCCGCCGGATCCGGTTGGCCGAGAACGCGGGCACGAGCAGCTTCCGCATGCGCGCGTGCTCGGCGTGCTCGGTCTCGTGGTCACCCTGCGGCCGGCTGAGGATGGCGGCGTCCGACAACGCCGACGCCTCCTCGGGCGCCGGGTGCGACCGCCCGAACCGCGGATCGGTGAACACCGCGCGCACCTGCTCGAACCCGGTGACCAGCCACGCCGGATCACCGGCGGGCGTGGTCACGCCCACCACCGGCCCCTGCCGCCGCAGCACCGCGAACAGCGGCGCGATCTCGAGGACGTTGGGCCGTTCGAACGGCAGCCGCGGCGTGTCCGTGGTGGCGGTCATCGAGGTCCCCTCCCGGGAGCGCGGCCGGCCACACGGACGCGGGCGACCGGTCACCGGCCCCTACCCCCGGTCCCCCGCGATCCACGGTACTCAGGAACGACGCCGCCGGGCGGAAAGCGCGGTTTCCCCGCCCTTTTGGGCGAAGCCCTACAACAGCTGCCAAGCCCGCGTCAGCGTGTCCCGCAGGATCTGCTCCATCTCGTCGAACTGCCCCTGATCGCAAACCAACGGCGGCGACAGCTGCACCACCGGCTCGGCCCGATCATCAGCCCGGCAATACAACCCAGCCTCGAACAACGCCTCCGACAGGAACCCGCGCAGCACCCGCTCCGACTCCGCCGCGCTGAACGTCTCCTTCGTCGCCTTGTCCTTGACCAGCTCGATCCCGTAGAAGAACCCGGCCCCGCGGACGTCCCCGACGATCGGCAGGTCCAGCAACTTGTCCAAAGTGGACCGGAACGCCGCTTCCCGCGTCAGCACGTGCGAGTAAAGCCCCTCGCGCTCGATCAGGTCGAGGTTCGCCAGCGCCACCGCGCAGGACACCGGGTGCCCGCCGTAGGTCGAGCCGTGCATGAACGTCGTCTCGCCGCGGGTGAACGGGTCCATCAGCCGTTCCGAGGCCAGCACCGCGCCCAGCGGCGCGTAACCCGACGTCAGGCCCTTCGCGGTCGTGATGATGTCCGGCTGGTACCCGTACCGCTTCGCCGCGAAGTCGTACCCGACCCGGCCGAACGCGCAGATCACCTCGTCGGACACCAGCAGCACGTCGTGCTTGTCGCAGATCTCCCGCACTCGCGCGAAGTACCCGGGCGGCGGCACGAAACACCCACCCGTGTTCTGCACCGGCTCGAGGAACACCGCCGCGACCGTGTCCGCACCTTCGAATTCGATCGCCTGCTCGATCTGGTCGGCCGCCCAGCGACCGTAGGCCTCGTAGTCGTCGGCGTGCTCGGGGGCGCGGTAGAAGTTCGTGTTCGGCACGCGCAGGGTGCTCGGCACCAGCGGCTCGAAGTCCGCCTTCGCGCCGGGGATGCCGGTGATCGACAGCGCGCCCTGCGAGGTCCCGTGGTAGGCCAGCGCGCGGCTGATCACCTTGTGCTTGCCCGGTTTCCCGACGAGCTTGAAGTACTGCTTCGCCAGCTTCCACGCCGTCTCGACCGATTCGCCGCCGCTCACCGTGAAGAACACGCGGTTCAGGTCGCCGGGCGACGCCGAGGCCAGCCGGGTGGCCAGCTCGATCGCCGCCGGGTGGGCGTGGCCCCACAGCGGGAAGTACGCGAGCTGCTTCGTCTGGCGCGCGGCCGCCTCGGCGAGCTCCTCGCGGCCGTGGCCGACCTGGACCGCGAACAGGCCGGCCAGCCCGTCGAGGTAGCGCTTGCCCCGGGCGTCCCAGATGTACGGGCCTTCGCCGCGCACGATCACCGGGACGTCGGTCTCGTCGTAGGTGGAGTGGCGCGTGAAGTGCATCCAGAGGTTGCTGCGGGCGGCCTGGGCCAGGCTCGAAGCGTCGGCGGTGGCGCGGTCGGCGGTTGTGGTCATGCCTCGGTTATCGCACGCTCCGAAGCATCAATGCAAGCGATTCAGTCGTCCAGCCGAACCTGAACAACTAATCCAGAAGTTCCACAGGGGACAGACCTTCGGATTCAGTCGTCACCCTCAGCGAGTACCCCACTGGTAGGTCTGCTTCCGCAGCTTGAGGTAGACCATCGCCTCCGCGTGCCGGACGCCGGGCAGCGCGCGGATCCGCGTCGAGATCAGCTGCAGCAGTGCCTCGTCGTCGGCGCAGACGGCTTCGCACAGCAGGTCGTAGCGCCCGGCGCAGAGGATCACGTACGCGATCTCGTCCATTTCGGCCAGCGCGTCACCGACCGGCTCGAGCGGGCCGTCCACGGTGATCGCGATCATCGCCTGCCGGAACAGCCCGACCTGCAAGGGATCCGAGACGGCGACGATCTGGATGACGCCCGAGTCCGACAGCCGCTGGACCCGCTGCCGGACCGCGGCTTCCGAGAGGCCGACCGCCTTGCCGATCGTCGCGTACGCCCGCCGCCCGTCCTCCTGCAGTTGCGCGATGATCTGCCGGGAGATGTCGTCGAGCACCGGCGGCGCGGGCCGGCTGGGGGTGTCCTGGCTGCTCACGTCCGGATCATCCCCGACGCGGGCGACGCCGGGCAACCGCGCCACGCCGTCACGTCCCGTCACCGAATACGAAGCATCACGGCCGACCCGACAACGGATTTAGTCGTCCAAGTGGCGTTGACAACACCGAATCGGTGCTGTTCCATCCGTCGCACCTTGCCCCCGGCCGGAGGGAACGCCGATGCCCCGCACCCCCGCCCCACCCGCCGCCGTCCCCGCCAAGGCGAAGAAGACGCTCACCCGCTCCATCGGCGTCGGCGGCGGCACGCTGCTGACGCTCAGCTGCGTGACGCCGGCTTCCTCGCTGTTCGTCCTCGTGCCGCCGCTGTTCGCCGACCTCGGCACCGGCACCGCGCTCGCCATCGCGCTCGCGGTGCTGCTCTGCGTCGGGATCGCGTTCTGCTACTCCGAGCTCGGCACGCTGGTGCCGAGCGCGGGCGGCGAGTACGCGATGGTGACGACCGTGGCGAACCGGTTCGCCGGCTGGCTGACCTTCATGCTGTCGTTCATCGTGATCCTCGTCGTGCCGCCGATCATCGCGATCGGGGTGGCCGACTACCTCGCCGCCGTCGCCGACGTCAGCCCGTCGGTCGCGGGCGCGCTCGTGATGCTCGCCTCGACCGTAATGGGCCTGCTGAACCTGCGGTCCAACGCGTGGATCACCGGCGTCTTCCTGGTCATCGAGATCGTCGCGATCTTCGCCGTGTCCCTGCTCGGCTTCACGCACACCACGCAGAGCCCCGCCGTGCTGGTCAAACCGACCCTGGGCACCAGCGGGATCGGGCTGATCACCGTCGTCACCGGGCTGGCCGTCGCGCTGTTCGTGGTGCAGGGCTTCAGCACCGCCGTCTACCTCGCCGAGGAGATGCGCGAGCCGCGCAAGACCGTCGCGCGGACCGTGTTCTGGACGCTCGGGATCAGCGCCGTGGTCATCCTCGTGCCGGTCGTCGCGATCACCCTCGCCGTGCCGGACGCCGCCGCGCTCGCCGGCGTCGACCTCACCGCGCTGGTCACCGGCTGGAGCAGCCCGGCCGTCGGCACGGCGATCAGCCTGTGCATCGCGGCGGCCATCGTCAACGCCGTGATCGTCATGGTCATCCAGAACTCGCGCGTGCTCTACGCCTCCGCGCGCGACCAGGCGTGGCCGACGCCGGTGAACCGCGCGATGAGCGTGGTCAGCGAGCGGTTCGGCGCGCCGTGGGTCGCGACCCTGGTGGTCGGGCTGTCCGAAGCGGTTCTCTGCTTCGTGCCGGTGGAGACGCTCAGCGGCGTCACCGGGGTCGCCGTCGTCGCGCTCTACCTCAGCGTCGCGGCCGCCGCGCTGGGCGCCCGCCGGGCGGCGCACCGGAAGCCGCACGTCTGGCGGATGCCGGCCTGGCCGCTGGTGCCGGTGCTCGCGGCCGGGGCGCTGGCCTACGTCCTGGTCGAGCAGAGCGCGCTCGACCTCGGCATTACCGCGGGCGTGCTGGTGGTGTCGGCGCTGTACTGGTGGGGGTACCTGCGCCGCCGCCCCGAGCGCTGGGTCGTGACGGTCCCGCGGGACTAGTCCTTCCGGCGGAGCTGGCGGATGCCGACGACGATCACCGCGAGCAGGCCGGCGATCGAGACCAGCGCCCACACCCAGGTCGGGATGCCGACGGCGTCGAGGCCGGCGGGCGGCGGGGTCGTCGGCGCCGCCGGACTGGTTTCGGTCTGGGCGGCAGCGGGCCCGCCGAGCACGACGAGCCCGGTGAACGCGGCGAGAACGGCTCCGAGGACACGACGCGGGATCATCCGGACATCCTGCCCTATCCGCCTGTGCAGTCTTCGTGTCCACCCGTGCAGCCGCGGCGGGCCCACTTCTCTTCGCGCCGCGCATTGGCCAGGATGGACGCCTGGGTGGCGAGGGAAGGACCTCCATGGCGACGGTGCGGGACGAAGCCGACGCGCGGAAGCAGCTGCGCAAGGAAGACCGGCTCACGGCGAACGAGCCACGGGAGACCGCGGCCGACGTCGCGAAGCCCGACGGCGGCGGCTCGGCCGCGCTGGTCGCGGACGCCGGCCTCATCGCGCTGGACTACGACCAGGTCGAGCAGGCCAAAGCGGCCATCGACGAGCGCTCCCGCGCGCTGTCGGCCCACCTCGCCGCGGCCGCCGAGCTGAGCACCCCGCTGGCCGACGGGCACGGACCGGTCGCGCACTGGATGCGCCGCTCGTTCGGGCTGCGGGGCGGCACCGACCCCGGCGGCGTGCAGGCGACGCTGCGGTCCTACCTCGACGAGCTGGCCTCGCTGCGGCAGGCGCTCGACAGCGTCGCCACGACGCACCACCGCAACGACGACGAGGCCGCCGAGGTCCTCCGGGCGGGTGAGCGCGATGCCTGAGTTCCACTCCACGCACCACCAGCCGACCGCGCGGGAGAGGCGGAAGGCGCGCCGCGTCCGGCGGCAGAAGGAAGTCAACGGCCGCGAAGCGTCGTTCGGCCGGATCCACTGGGACAGCTACGACCACCGCGAACTGTGGGACATGATCCAGTCGGCCGACCCGCCGAAGCTTGGCGAGCAGGCGCACCGGTGGGCCGAGCTGGCCAAGGGCCTCGACACCGAGACGGCGGAAGTCCACAAGCTGGTGCAGAACCTGCTGCTGTCGTGGCGCGGCCCGTCGGCGGTCCGGGCCGCGGACTCGATCGGCAAGCTGACCGGCTGGGCGAGCACGGCGAGCACGAACGCCCGCGAGATCGGCGACGGCCTCGACGCGTACACCTCGGCGATCGGCGAAGCGCGGGCGAAGATGCCGAAGCCCGTGCACTACTGGGCCGAGCACTGGTTCCAGCAGGGGTACGCCGTCAAGCGGCTCGACGGGCCCGAAGGCCGCTACCTGCTGAACGAGCTGCTCGACGACAAGCTCCCGACCAAGAAGCAGGCGGACGACGCCAAGGCCGAAGCCGTCCGCGTGATGGAGCAGTACGAGAGCGCGAGCCACGACGTCCGGCACCGCCTGCCGACGTTCGACGCGGCACCGCAGGTCAGCGCGACCGGCGACGTCGTCCACCCGGTGCCGCCACGGGATCCGCACCACGATCCCGAGTTCGAAGACCCGCCCGCGGATCCGCGCGTTCCCGGCACCGCTCCGGAGGACGCGACGTCGACCGCGTCCGCCGTGCCCGCGGCGCTCACCGGAGCCGGGCTCCCGGGCGCGCTGGACGGCGTGATCGGGCCGGGCGGTCCGACGACGACGGGTGCC
>NZ_JAAGNB010001419.1:0-15437 GCF_010550475.1 Amycolatopsis sp. SID8362 | reverse complement strand
GGCCCCGGCGCCCCCGCCGCTCGGGCCGAGCCGCTTCCACCGGCTGCGGGTGCGCGAGGTCCGGCCACTGACCGCGGACGCCGTCGCGATCACGTTCTACGTCCCGCCCCAGCTCACCGAGGAGTTCCGGTTCACCCCCGGCCAGCACGTGGCGGTCCGCGCGGTGCTCGACGGGCAGCCGGTGCGGCGCACGTACTCGATCTGCGCGCCGGCGGAGTCCGGGGAGCTGCGGATCGCGGTGAAGCGGCGCCCGGGCGGAGCGTTCTCGAGCCACGCGACGACGGCGCTGGCGGCGGGCGACTTCCTCGACGTCCTGCCGCCGTCGGGCGGGTTCACGCACACCCCGGACCCGGCGCGGACCGCGCACTACGTGGCGCTGGCCGCGGGCAGCGGGATCACGCCGGTGCTGTCGATCCTGGTCAGCACGCTGTCGGCGGAGCCGCACAGCAAGGCGACGCTGCTGTACGTCAACACGTCGGGTGCGACGACGCTGTTCGCCCGCGAGCTGACGGCGCTGGCCGAGGGCTTCGGCGGCCGCCTGCACGTCGTCCACTACCGCACCGACGAGCGCGACCCGGACCTGCACGCGCACCGGCCCCGCCAGTTCGACGTGATCGGCGAGGCGCTGGCCATTTCCCACGAGCGCTACCAGCGCGGCCGCCTCGACGGCACCCGGCTGCGCGCCCTCCTGCAGAACCGCCTCCACCCGGCGAAGGTCGACGAGTGGTTCCTGTGCGGCCCGAGGGGCCTGACGGACATGGCCCGCCGCACGCTGGCCGACGCGGACGTCCCGGAGGAGAACGTCCACTTCGAACTCTTCCGCGGCGCGGCCCCGCTGCGCGACCCGGCGGGCCCGGCGGCCACGGTGGCGGTGACCCTGGGCGGCACGACGACGTCCATCCCGGCGGCCGCGGGCGAGACGGTCCTGGACGCGGCCCTGCGCGCGGGCCTGGAGGTCCCGTACTCCTGCCAGGGCGGCGCGTGCGGCACGTGCCAGGCGACTCTCCTGCACGGCCAGGTCGACATGGACGTCCGCTACGCACTGACGGAGGCCGACGCGGCGGCGTGCCGGATCCTGACGTGCCGGGCTCGGGCGACGACCCCGGAGGTCGCGGTCGACTACGACCGCCGCTGAACCCAAGCGCCCCAAGGTGGCCTTCGGTGCGTCTCACGCACCCAAGGCGGCCTTCGGTGCGTCTGACGCAACCAAGGCCACCTTGGGGCGCTTGAGGCGAGGGGCGCGAACGGCGGATTTCCGACGGAAACGGCCTTGAATTGCCATTCGCGACTCTTCGCGACGCAGTTTTGTCGGAACTGGTGCACATCCTCGACATGTGTACCGAGCAACCTGGACCAAGCACCCACTCGTCACCGGCCACCCGAACAATCCCGACGTCGTACGCGTATCGGAGCTCGAAGAGATCGGCATGCCCCGAAGCAGCATCTACCGACGGTGCCTGCCCGGCGGCCCATGGCGCCGGCTGCTGCCGGGCGTGATCCTGCTGCACCCTTCGGAGCCGACCGACGAAGAACGCCTGAGAGCCGCGCTGCTGCGCGGTGGCAGCCGCTCCATGATCACGGGGCTTTGGGCACTGCGCCGGCACGGTTTGCAACGGATTCCGGAACCGGACGACGTCCACCTGCTGATCCCGCACGCACGCGAGGTCACCAGCGCGGGGTTCGCCCTGATCGAGCGCACCACCCGGCTGCCGAACCCGTTGCTGAGAGACGGCATGCCGCTCGCGCCGGTGCACCGCGCGGTGCTCGACGGAGCGCGACGGCTTCGCGACTTCGACACCGTGCAAGCGATGCTGGCCGAAGCGGTCCAGCGGAGGAGATGCACGCCAGGCCAGCTCGATCGCGAGTTGAGCCTGGGGAGTCAACGCGGCTCCGCGATCCCTCGGCGAGCGCTGCAAGCGATCTTGAACGGTGCGGAGTCGGTGGCCGAGGCAGATGCCTGGGAAATCTGGAAGCTTTCGGAGCTGCCCTCGGCCGAATGGAACGTCAGCGTCTTCGATCGCGACGGCAGCTTCATCTCGAAGCCGGACGCTTGGTGTGAAGACGTCGCTTTCGCCTGGGAGATCGACTCACGCGGCTACCACGAGGGCGGCGACCACTACGCGGCAACCTTGGCGCGGAACGCGCGGTACTCGGCGGCCGGGATCGTCTGCCTGCAGACCCTCCCGAGCCGCCTCCGGACCGAGCCGGGCGTCGTGATCACCGAACTCCGCGAGACCTACGCCGCGGCCTGTGCTCGCCCACGACCTCCCGTCACCTGCCGTCCTTGAGGCCGAGCGCCCCAAGGTGGCCTTCGGTGCGTCTGACGCACCGAAGGCCACCTTGGGTGCGTGAGACGCAACCAAGGCCACATTGGGGCGCTTGAGACCCTGCCTCAGCCTGTCTGGGTGGGCGCGCCCGACGGCGGCGTTCCCTGCCCGCCGCCCGGCTGGGCGCCCGTCTGCCCTTCCGTCACCGACGTCGCCGTCGCCGTGTCGCCCGACTCCGTCGCCACCACCGTGATCGTGTCGCCGGTCGCCAGGCCCGTCGCCTGCGCCGACGTGATCGTGTACGTCTTCGAGAAGCCGTCGTCGCTCTTCGCCGTCAGCGAAGTCGCGCTCAGCTCCGTCACCTCACCCGTCTGCATGATCTTCGTGACGTAGCCGCCGTTTCCGTCGGAGGACACGTACTCCCCGTGCAACGCCGACCCCAAGCCGCCGGCCGGGCCGGCCGTCATGCCGCCGGGGCCGCCGGTCATGCCGTTCATGCCGCCGGGCCCGGTGGCCGTGCCGGTCGACGACGACGAAGCGGCCCAGACCGCCGCTCCCCCGCCGGCCACGATCACCGCCGCGACGGCGCCCGCCGCGATCTTCTTGCCCGGGGACCAGCTCACCCTCGGCGGCGTGCCCGGTGCGGGTGCGGCGCCCCACGTCTGGTCCGGTGTGGACGGTGCCTGCGGTGTGGTCATGGTGGTGCTCCTTAACGAGATCCTTCGGTGCGGTCCACGGTGGAGCCCCTCGCTGTGCGCGGACTGTGCCCGCCGTCAGCCGTTCCTGTGACCGGAGGAATCGGGCACCGCACAGCCGCCTCACAGGCAGCACACAACCCGCACACACGGCCCGGACGGACGCTGATCCCATGGCCGCGCGAACCGTCTCGTCACGCCCCCGCCGGGGGCGGCTTTCGCTGCGCGCGAAGCTGACCGGGTCGATGGTCGTGCTGCTCACCGTGGTGTGCCTGATCGTCGGCGTCGTCAGCGAGTTCGCGCTCGACGTCTTCCTCACCCGCCAGGTCGACCAGCAGCTGTCCGCCGCCGCGAGCCGCTCGCTCGTCTTCGCGAGCAACGCCCGGCCGCCGGACGCCGGCCCGCTGCCCGGCGACCAGGGCCAGCACCCGCTCGGGCAGAACGTCGGCACGGTGAGCGGCACCTTCGACGGCCGGCAGCTCGTCCACGACGACAGCATCTCCGAACACGGCGAACGCCTGCAGCTGACGGCAGCGCAGCAGGCCGTCATGCTCTCGGTGCCCGCCGACGGCAAGCCGCACACGGTGTCCCTCGACGACCTCGGCGAGTACCGACTGATGGCGCTGCCCGTCACCGGCACCGGCGAAGTCGTGGTCACCGGCCTGCCGCTGGCGCCGGTCACCGCCACGCTGGTCACCGTCGGGCTGATCCTGTTCGGCGTCGCCGCCGCCGGCGTGCTCGGCGCGGCCTTCCTCGGCGCGTTCGCGGTCCGCCGCACGCTGCGCCCCCTCGACCGCGTCGCGGCCACCGCCGGGCAGGTCACCGAGCTGCCGCTCGACCGCGGCCAGGTGGCGCTGTCCATCCGCGTCCCGGAGTCCGACACCGACCCGCGCACCGAGGTCGGGCAGGTCGGCTCGGCGCTCAACCTGATGCTCGGCCACGTCGCCCAGGCCCTCGAAGCCCGCCACGACAGCGAGATCCGCGTCCGGCAGTTCGTCGCGGACGCCAGCCACGAGCTCCGGACGCCGCTCGCCGCGATCCGCGGGTACGCCGAACTGGCCGCCCGCGGCAGCGCGCTGGTGCCGCCCGACGTCGCCCATTCGATGGGCCGGATCCAGTCCGAGGCCGTCCGGATGTCGGCGCTCGTCGAGGACCTCCTCCTGCTCGCGAGGCTCGACGCGGGCCGCCCGCTCGACGTCCGCGAAGTCGACCTGACCCGGCTGGTCGCCGACGCGGTCGGCGACGCCCAGGTCGCCGGCCGCGGCCACCGGTGGCTCCTGGAGCTGCCCCCGGACCCGGTCCTCGTGCACGGCGACGTCCAGCGCCTGCACCAGGTGCTGGCGAACCTGCTGGCCAACGCGCGCACGCACACCCCGCCCGGCACCACCGTGGTGACGACGCTGGCCCGCTCGGCGGACGGCAGCGCGGTGCTCACGGTGACCGACAACGGCCCTGGCATCGACCCCGCCCTGCTCCCGGAGGTCTTCGAGCGGTTCGCGCGCGGTGACTCGTCACGCTCCCGCAACGCGGGCAGCACCGGGCTCGGCATGGCGATCGCGGCCGCCGTCGTGCTCGCCCACCACGGCACCATCGAGGTGCACAGCCGTCCGGGGCGGACCGAGTTCGCGGTGCGCCTGCCCGTGGCCGTGCCCGCACAGCGAGTGCACAGCATCGGCACAACCCGGCCCCAGCTGGGCACCGGAAGCTGAGCCCATGACCGCACTCGCGTCACGCCAAACCGTCGTGACCCCACCCGTTCCCGCCCGCTCCACCTGGCACCGCCCGGCCCTGGCCGTCCTGCTCCTCGGCACGGCGGTGCTGTACCTCTGGGGCCTCGGCGCTTCGGGCTGGGCCAACGCCTTCTACTCGGCGGCCGCCCAGGCGGGGTCGCAGAGCTGGAAGGCGCTGTTCTTCGGCTCGAGCGACGCGGCGAACGCGATCACGGTCGACAAGACCCCGGCGGCGCTGTGGGTGATGGGCCTGTCGGCGCGGCTGTTCGGCGTCAACGCGTGGAGCATCCTGGTCCCGCAGGCGCTGATGGGCGTCGGCTCGGTCTGGCTGACGTACGCGACCGTGCGCCGCACGTCCGGCCCGGCCGCGGGCCTGGTCGCCGGGCTCGTGCTGGCCCTGACCCCGGCAGCCGCGCTGATGTTCCGCTTCAACAACCCCGACGCGCTGCTGGTGCTGCTGCTGGTCGCGGCCGCGTACTGCGTGATCCGCGCCGGCGAGAAGGCGAGCCCGCGCTGGCTCGCACTGGCGGGCGCGGCGGTCGGGTTCGGCTTCCTGGCGAAGATGCTGCAGGCGTTCCTGGTGCTCCCGGCGTTCGCGCTCGCCTACGTCGTGGCCGCACCGGCGCCGCTCGGCAAGCGGCTGCTGCACCTGCTGGGCGCGTTCGCCTCGACGGTGGCCGCCGCCGGCTGGTACCTCCTGGTGGTCGCCCTGTGGCCGGCGGCGGACCGCCCGTTCATCGGCGGCTCGCAGACGAACTCGTTGTGGGAACTGGTCTTCGGCTACAACGGCTTCGGCCGCATCACGGGCGACGAGGTCGGCAGCGTCGGCGGCGGCGCGGGCCGCGGCTGGGGCTCGACCGGCCTGACGAGGCTGTTCGGCACCGAGATGGCGGGCGGCATCGCGTGGCTCCTCCCGGCGGCGCTGCTGGCGCTGTTCGCGGGCCTGTGGTTCACCCGCCGAGCCCCCCGCACCGACCGCTCCCGCGCGGCGTTGATCGTGTGGGGCGGCTGGCTCCTGGTGACGGCCCTGGTGTTCAGCTACATGGGCGGCATCATCCACCCGTACTACACGGTGGCGCTCGCCCCGCCGATCGCGGCACTGGTCGGCACGGCGGCGGTCCAGCTGTGGCGCCTGCGTTCCCGCCCGTCGGCATCCGGCCTCCTCAGCGGCGGCGTAGCCCTGACGGCGTTGACGGCGTACCTGGTGCTCGCGGACTCGTCCTGGCAGCCGTGGCTGGCCCCGACGATCCTGGTGGGCGGCCTGCTGGCCGCGGTGGCCCTGTTCTTCGCGGCCCACTTGACCCGCTGGGCGGCTACGGCGGTCGCCGTCCTTGCCCTGGCCGTGACGCTGTCGGGCACCGGCGCGTACACTCTGGCAACGGCCTCGGTGACCCACAGCGGCGCAATCCCTTCAGCAGGCCCCTCATCCGGCTTCGGCGGCCGTTTCGGCGGCCCCGGCGGCTTCGGCGGCGGTCGTGGCGGCGGCCCGGGATCGCTGCTGAGCACGACCATGCCGGGCGCTTCACTGACGGCGTTGCTGCAGAAGGACGCGTCCAAGTACACGTGGACCGCGGCCACGGTCCTGTCGAACGCGGCGGCGGGCTACCAGCTGGCGAGTGGAGCGCCGGTGATGGCGGTGGGCGGGTTCAACGGGACCGACCCGTACCCGACGCTGGCGCAGTTCCAGCAGTACGTGGCCGATGGGCGGATCCACTACTTCCTCGGTGAAGGAATGATGATGCAGGGCAGCACCGGTTCGGACGCGGCCCAGCAGATCGCCGAATGGGTGGCGGAGCACTACCAGTCGTCCACTGTGGATGGCGTGACGGTCTACGACCTGACCAGCACCACCTAGCGACCGGACGACTACTTTCCGTCAAAGTAAGGCGGGGGGCTGTTTCACATTCAGTAAGCATGAAATCATCCGCGTACCCTGCGGCATGCACGGGGAGCGTGCCGAAATCGACATGGGCGTGGCGACTCGTTCCCTCAGGCTCGCACGATTGGGGCCTACACGAACGGGAGTCGATAGGTGGCCGACGCTGTGGTTGGGCAGGTCAGAAGGCTGGTCCAGCTCGACAAGCTGATCAACGCCTTCGGCGAGGAAGCATTCCTCACCGATCACTTCCACCGCCAGCAGGCCGGCCGGGGCGTTCTGTTCGCGGCGTGGATCAAGGGCAGGGCCGCCGGAGTGGTCTACCTGCGCCTCGAGAAGGCCGAAGAGAAGAAGATCGACAGGCACCTCAAGGGCGTTCCCCAGCTCACCCATCTCGAGGTTCTGGGCAAGTACCGGAACCGGGGCGTCGGCCGCACCCTGATCAAAGCGGTCGAGCAGCACGCCGCGGAGCTCGGCCACGAGCGGATCACGCTCGCGGTGCGGACCGACAACGACGGGGCCGCGCGACTCTACAAGCACCTCGGGTACGAAGACTGGGGGCACCACACGGTGACCTGCCGCGCCTACCCGATCCCGGCCAAGGGGTGGTTCCCGAAGCGCGAGCGGGAAACCTGCTACGTGCTCGTCAAGAACATCACGAGCGTCATGCCCGCACCCGCGCCACTGGCTGAGCCGGCGGTAGCTGCCTTCGCCTGAGTCCGGCGCTGATCCGGCCGTCGACACCCGGCTGGGCGATGTTGCCGAGACGCAGAGTCGTGAGCGCGTCCTCGATCCCCGACCCGCCGCGGTGGTCGCGCCGGAGTTCGCGAACGTGCTTGTGCCAGCGCACGCAGTCGCTCTGCCAAGCGCGCAGGTAGTCGACGCACAGTTCCGGGCTGATCAAGTGACTGCGGCCGATCGCGGCCTTCAGCGCACCGATCATCCTCCCTCGCTGCGCCGGTTCGATCGCCGACGCCTCGACGCGCGAGATCGTCGTCCGGATGACCTCTCGTCGCGCGGCGATGAATTCAGCCCAGTAGGCGGCGTCGGCGTCCGCGAGACCCCCGCCGTTGTCCAACAGACCGAAGACACCTTCGGCGAGGGTGTCGCCCAGCTCCTCGCCACGCGCCCGCCGGGGGTCGCCGTACGGGTCGTAGTCGTATTGGAACGCCGTCCCCGTGACGGCCGACGAACGCAGCCGCAGGCCGTCCAGCAGGAAGAACCAGTCTTCGTTGTAGATGTTGGGGAAGAACGAGCCGAAGGCCGACTCCCCGACCGCCATCGCTCCGCCGCCGATGAACGTGTCCTGGTCGGCACCGATGTCGCGGAGCGCGTGACAGACGACCGAGTTGTCCGGCATACCGGTGTTCGCGAGTCCCACGACCGGGTGCTCGTCGAGCAACCCCGCCGCGGCGCGCAGGTCCCTCGGCTCGGACAGCACGATGTCGTCGTCGAGGAAGACGATCCGCCGCCACCCGGCGAGGCTCGCCACGAGCAGCCCCAGGTTCCGCTTCAGGCTGGTGTCGGCGAGGCGCTCGAACCGCGTCTTCCGGAGCAGCTTGTCGGTCGCGAACTCGGGCACGACACCGGAAGGCAGCAGATCCACGTCGATGGCGGTCACCCGGACGCCGGCCCGCTTGGCCGCCAGTGCCGCACTGGACGCGTTCGCCCGCAGGCTGCACAGCAACAGCAAGTGTGTGTCGAGCCGCTTCGCGGCACTGATGGCCTGTTCGAGGTAGGCGGCCGGACGTCCGTTGGGCACGATGATCGCGTCCAGCGACGCACGCGGCGCCTCGGCGGCTTCGACGTGGGTCAGCAGATCTCGGTGGGACTCGTGCTGCCTTGCGTTCACGTGGCAGCCTCCGGCCATTCGTGCAACCGGTTCTCCTCGAGGGTCCAGTCTGGGGTGAGCCCCATGCCCGCCACCACGGGCACCCGGCTGATGATGCTGAAGGATTCGGCGCCGCCGAACCGCTCGCTCAAATACGCCTGGTTCCGGTCACGGAACCGGATGTCCGTCAGCGCCCGGACCGCTCCGAGCGTGCCTCGACCGTACATACCATTGCACACGGTCACGGTGCGCTTCCGGTTGAACGGGCTGACACCGCGGTAGAAGTGTGCCACGTCCTCCAGAAGCCGGCCTCGGCTGTCCAGCGCGGGCGGGAAGAGCGTCTTCTCGCCGTCGCGTTCGACTTCGAAGCCACCGTGCCCGCTGGTCGGCTCGTTGCCGTCGCGGACGACCTGCAGCACCGGCAAGTCCACGCGTTCGATGACGTCGCGGGTCACCGTGTTCCAGTCGACTCCGCCGAGCAGTACCAGGTGGGTCGTGTAGTGGTCGGGAGTCAACTCCTCGTTCGTGTGAAAAGTGACCGTGTTCTCCGGGTTCTTCGCCCGGATGTGCCCGAACAGCTCGATCAGCGCGTCCGGGTCGGCGTAGGTGTACAGGGAGGCGAAGTCGGCGCTCTCCGGGTCGGCGTACGAGAAGTCTTTCCTGAGCTTCGCGGGTAGCTGAGCGCAGACGATCGTGATGTCTTCGCCTTCGTTGAACTTCCAGACCTCCGCCTGCGGCACCCGGTCGGCGCTTTTGCCTTCGCGGAGCAAGAGCAGCTCGTCCAGCAGGCCTTTACGCTCGGCACGCTCCTCGTCCGTCAGTTCTTCCACAGGGAGAACACGCAAGGTTCCGGCGGACATCGACCGGCGGGTCGCGAACAGCGTCGCGTAGGCCTCCAACCGCCTGACCGGCGGGCGGACCGGCTTGTCGGTGTTCTCCCACGAGGAGATGAGCGAGACGCTGAGCGGCCTGTTCCCGCCGAGCGCTTCGGCCAGCTGAGCCTGGGTGATGCCGGCTTCGGGCCACTGCAGCTCCCGCAGTTCCCGGAGGCGGCGAGGCAGCTCAGACCGCGACATGCTCGGGGACACGATCTCGCCGCCCTTCAGCAAATTTCAGTACTGCCAGCAGGTGCGCTGATCCTACTCCTCGGAGTGCACTCTCATCGCGGCAACCCGCGATCCCTTGGACTGAAGTGTTACGTCTGACGTAATTCCGCCGCACCAAACCGATAACGGCAGTCCACCTTCGTTGTTCCAAGGCACTCCAGCCCATACAGTGAACTTGACTGAACTTCAGTTCACACCTGAAGGCAGGAGCGGGCCATGGACACTTCAGCCAACTTGCCCCAGCACCGCGACGCCCCCTTCGCACTGCCCGGCGAAGCCGTGGCGCCCGAACTCGAGCGGCGGCCGCGTATCAGCGCCCGACGCGTGGCGCTCGTCGTCTCGAAGGAGACGCACCGCTCGCGCTCCCCACGCCCGATCCACCGCTTGGCCGAACTTCGACGAATCGCGAGCTGAATCCCGCCTTCTGAGTCACCTGACACACAAGGCGCGGCGTTCCGGAGGTTTCCTGGATCCACCGAGGAGGAGGGCACTCATGGACCCCAACACCACCGCCGCACCGAGCGGCAGCCGCTGGCGCCGGGGCGTCTACGCCGCCGGGCTTGTCATCCCGTTCACCGCGTCCCAGCTCTGGGCGCTGCTGGTGCTGCTGCGGCTCGCGCCGCTCGAGGGGCTCGTCGGGCAGGCCGTCGTGCTCGTCCTGGTGGGATCCGTCGCCGCGGTCTGGGCGGGGTGGCGGTGGACCTGGCGGCTCGGCAAGGACAAGGACCTGCAGCCCGCACCCAAGACGCGGATCCCGACATGACGTCCGGGCCGGCGATCGTCGCGGCCATCGTGGCCGCCACCGGGGCCGGACGTCTCCTGCACCACTTCGGCGGTGTCTTCCGCCGTCGTCACAACGAAAGGAGCACGGAGATGACCAGCAAGCAGCCGTCCTTCCCGCTGCGGGTTTACCACTGGCGGTGGGAGATCCTGGCCGTCACCCTGCTCCCCTACTGCGCCGTGACCTTCGCGCTGTGGGCCGGTCCACTGTGGGCGTCTCTGCTCCTGGCCGTCGCGCTCGGCTGGGCGGTGCTGCGCCGGCGCCAGGTCCGGGCCCGGTTCAAAGCGGTGGCGCTGCAGCACCGGCTGCGCGCGGTGTTCCCGCACCTGCGCCTGCCCGGTGGCCGGCCCACCATCCTCTGGAGCCGGCCCCGCGGCGGTGACGTCGTCGTGTCGCTGTACGGCCGCGAGGCCTTCGACCACCTGCACCGCCACCGCGCGGTCCTGGCGGCGGCGTGCTCGGTGCCGGAGGTCTACGTCGACCGCCACCCGCGGTACGCGAGCCTCGTGACGCTCACGATCAGCGCGGACGCGCCGAAGCGCGAGCCGGGCCGGGGTTCCCTGCCGAGCAACGTCGTGCCGCTGCGCGTCCACAGCTGAGCACGGGGCCTGGTGTCCCCCGCCCCGGACACCGGGCCCGGCGCACAGCAACCGCACAGAGAGATCACACGGTCACCAAAGCGGCGGCCGCGACCGTAGGGGCATGACAGCCACCGCCCCCGCACCGCGGCCCGGGACCGTGCCGGTCGACCTGGCCGGTCCGCAGCCCGTTCTCGACGTCGTCATCCCGGTCTACAACGAAGAGGCCGACCTCGAACCGTGCATCCGACGGCTGCACGCGCACCTGGCCGAACACGTCTCCTACCCGTACCGGATCACCGTCGCCGACAACGCGAGCACCGACGCGACGCTGCAGGTGGCGGAAAGACTGGCCCGCGAGTTCCCCGAGGTGGCCGTCCACCACCTCGACGAGAAGGGCCGCGGCCGCGCGCTCAACGCCGTCTGGCTGGCCTCCGACGCCGCTGTCCTCGCCTACATGGACGTCGACCTCTCCACCGACCTCGCCGCGCTCGGGCCGCTCGTCGCGCCCCTGCTGTCCGGGCACTCGGACGTCGCCATCGGCAGCAGGCTCGCCCGGGGAGCGCGAGTGGTGCGGGGGCCGAAGCGCGAGTTCATTTCCCGCTGCTACAACCTGATCCTCCGCTCGACGCTGGCCGCGAAGTTCAGCGACGCCCAATGCGGGTTCAAGGCGATCCGCGCCGACGTCGCCCGTGAGCTGCTGCCGCACGTCGTGGACACCGGCTGGTTCTTCGACACCGAGCTGCTCGTCCTGGCGCAGCGCGCCGGGCTGCGGATCCACGAGGTGCCGGTCGACTGGGTGGACGACCCGGACTCGTCGGTCAACATCGTCAAGACCGCCACCGAGGACCTCAAGGGGATCGCCCGCGTCACGAAGGCCACCTTCACCGGCGAGATCCCGATCAGCAGGCTGCGCGAGCAGCTCGGCAGGCAGCCGATCGGCGTCGACGCGCCGGGGGTGCCGCCGCGGCTGGTCACGCAGCTGGTGCGGTTCGCCGCGATCGGCGTCAGCAGCACGCTGGCCTACCTCGTGCTGTTCCTGCTGCTTCGCACGGTCGTCGGCGCGCAGGCGGCGAACTTCACGGCGCTGCTGGTGACGGCGGTCGGGAACACCGCGCTAAACCGGCGGCTCACGTTCGGCATCCGCGGCCGCACCGGTGCCGGGCGGCACCAGTTCGAAGGGCTGATCGTGTTCGGCCTCGGCCTGGCGCTCACGAGCGGCTCGCTGGCCCTGCTCAACGGGTCCACCACGCCCGGCCTCGTCCTGGAGATCACCGTGCTCGTGCTGGCGAACCTCGCCGCCACGGTGCTCCGCTTCCTGCTCCTGCGCGGCTGGGTGTTCAACCCGCGCCGCCAGGCCGCGACCCAGAAGGAGTCCTGATGACCGCCGTCCTGTCCGATCCCGTGACGCGGGAACCGCGCCACCGCCGGGATTCCGTGGCGCACGCGCCGCCGCGCTGGGTCCGCCCGGCGGTGTTCGGGCTGCTGGCCGCGACCGCCGTCCTGTACTTCTGGAACCTGACCGCGTCCGGTTACGGCAACTCGTTCTACGCGGCGGCCGTGCAGTCCGGGACGCAGAGCTGGAAGGCGTGGCTGTTCGGGTCGCTCGACTCGGGCAACGTCCTGACCGTCGACAAGCCGCCGGCCGCGTTGTGGGTCGGCACGGCGTTCGCGCGGGTCTTCGGGTTCTCGAGCTTCACCGTGCTGGCACCGCAAGCGCTGATGGGCGTCGCGTCCGTCGGCGTCCTCTACCTGACGGCGAAGCGGACCGCCGGCCCGGTCGCCGGGCTGCTGGCGGGCGCGATGCTCGCCGTGACGCCGGTGGCGGCGCTGATGTTCCGGTTCAACAACCCGGACGCGCTGCTGGTGCTGCTGATGGTCGCGGGCGCCTACTTCGTCGTGCGCGCCACGGAAAAGGCGAGCCCGCGGTGGCTCGCGCTGGCCGGCTCGGCGATCGGGTTCGGCTTCCTGACCAAGATGATGCAGGCGTTCCTGGTGCTCCCGGCGTTCGGGCTGGTGTACCTGCTCGCCGCGCCGGCGTCGCTGGGCAAGCGGCTGCTGCACCTCGGCGGCGCGGTCGTCTCGCTGGTCGTTTCCGCGGGCTGGTTCATCGCGCTGGTGGAGCTGTGGCCGGCGTCGTCGCGGCCGTACATCGGCGGGTCCGAAGGGGACAGTCTGCTCGAACTCGCGTTGGGCTACAACGGGTTGGGCCGCATCTTCGGCGGCGAGGGCAACGGCGGCGGCATGGGGGGCGGCGGCATGGGCGGCAACACCGGGTTCGGCGGGTCGACCGGCCTGTTCCGGATGTTCGGCGCCAGCTTCGGCACGGAGATCTCCTGGCTGCTGCCCGCCGCGCTGATCGGGCTGGTCGCCGGGCTGTGGTTCACGCGCCGCGCGCCGCGCACCGACCGCACCCGGCAGGCGCTGGTCCTGTGGGGCGGCTGGCTGGTCGTGACGGCGCTGGTGTTCAGCTTCATGAGCGGCACGGTCCACCCGTACTACTCGGTGGCGCTCGCGCCGGCGATCGCCGCGCTGGTCGCGATTTCGGGCCGCGCGCTCTGGCAGGGCCGGGCGAACCTCGCGCCGCGGGCGACGCTGGCCGGGATGGTCGTGGCGACGGCGGTGTGGTCGTTCATCCTGCTGGATCGGACGCCGGACTGGTTCCCGGCGCTGAAGTGGCTCGTCGCGGTGCTGGGCGTACTGGTCGGCACGGTGCTCGTGATGGGCGTGCCCGCGTCCCGCCGGCTGGTCGCCGTCGTGGCGGCGGCGCTGGTCCTGACCATCGGGGTGTCGTCCGCGGCGTACGGCGTCGAGACGGCGTCGGTGGCCCACACCGGTTCGATCCCGACGTCCGGCCCGACGTCGAGCGGCTTCGGCGGGGGTGGTTTCAGTGGGGAGGATTCGTCGTCGGGCGCGATCGGTTCGCTGCTCGCGCGGACGACGACCAAGTGGGCGGCGGCGACCACGGGTTCGCAGAGCGCGGCATCCCTGGAACTGGCCAGCGGCAAGGCGGTGATCGGGATCGGCGGCTGGAGCGGCTCGGACCCGGCGCCGACGCTGGCCGAGTTCAAGGCTTACGTGGCGGCGGGCGAGATCAAGTACTACGTCGAAGGTGGCCGCGGCGGCGGGCCGGGTGGTGGTTCGTCGGAGATCACGGACTGGGTGACGGCGAACTTCACCGCCACCACGGTCGACGGGCAGACGGTGTACGACCTGCAGAGCTGACCGCACGTACCACGGGGCGTGAGCGCGATCCGGCGCTCACGCCCCTTTCGCGCGCAGGTGGTGGCTGATGTCGCCGACGAGGTCCACCGTCGCCCGGCGCTCCGTGAACCGCCAGCCGGCCTCGCTCTTCGTGAACCGGTCGGCGTAGCGCCCCGCCGCGATCGTCTGCAGCGGCAGCCCCGGAACCGCCTGCAGCACCGTGAAGTACGCACTCGAAGAGGCCGTGGACCCGCTCACGTCCACCGCCACGTTCGTCGTCACGTGCTTGGTGCGCGGGGTCCCGTCCTCGTACACGATCACCGTTTCCCGCAGCATCCGCTCCACCGCCGCCGCGCCCTGCAACGAGCCGCCGCTGCCGGTGAACACGCCCGCGGAGAACAGCTGCCCCACCCCGGCGAAATCCCCCGCGTCCACCAGCGCCGCGTACGAAAAGATCAAGTTCGAAAGCGCCCGGTAGTCGTCCACGAAAACGATCTTACAGAGAAAGTATGGAAACCTTCCGTAGCTTGGCGGCGAACGGCGGCAGGGGGCCGCCGGTCAGGGGGTGCACCATGGATCGACGGGACCTGCTCAAGATCGGCGTCGCCACCGTCGCCGGGGCCGTGCTGCTCGAAGGGACCGCCGCCGCCGAGACCGGGCTGCCGCCGGTCGAGGGCATGCGAGGGGACCGGCGGGCCAACGAACTCTGGTACCAGCTCGACGAAATCTCGCTGTACCACCCGGCGCAGGACGTCCAGGACGCCTACGCCGTCCTCTTCCCCTTCATCCAGCAGAACGCGCCGGAAGGCCTGTACGAGAAGTGGCGGGCGCTGAGCCTGGAACCGGGCTACCCCGGGAACTACGCCGAGTTCGTCAAGCCCGTCGAACAGCCGCTGCAGACGCTCTCGACCCTGCAGCTGGACAACTTCGACCGCTTCTACCGCGGGAACGAACCCGGCCTCGCCGGCGCGTTCGCCGCCTTCGGGCAGGGGGTGCTCTTCGACCCGCGGCGGGCGGCCGTCGAGTCGGAGGTGCACACCATGAACGGCGATCCGCCGAACGGGTACCACTTCTGGCACGCCGTCCAGCGCGCGCAGATGTTCCTGGACATCGACCGGCGGCGGTGGGCCGCGATCGACCCGCTGGCCGGGTTCGCCTGGGCGCTGCAGTCGATCGCGAAACCCGACCACCGGCACGTCAACCCCGGCCTGCCCCGGGAGCAGGTCCGCGCGCTGGCCCGCTACTGGCTGCCCCGCTCGCCGCGGCAGCTGGACCGGGACTTCCGGTCGGCGCCCTACCCCGCCTGAGCCGCCAGCACCCGCTGGTACGCCGCCCGCAGCGCCGGGCCCGGCTCGATGCCCAGCCGCTC
>NZ_JAAGNB010001367.1:0-14648 GCF_010550475.1 Amycolatopsis sp. SID8362 | reverse complement strand
GTGCTTGAGCGCGTTCGTCAAAGCTTCCTGCACGACGCGGTAGGCCACCAGGTCGGCACTGCCGGCGGCCTCGGACGGCGTGCCCTCCTCGGCGAACTCCACCGGCTGCCCGGCCTCGATCGCGTGGTCCACGAGCGCGCGGAGCCCGCCCGGCGGCGGCGCGATCCCGGGTCCGTGGTCCGGGTTGAGCAGGTCCAGCAGGTGCCGCAGGTCGGCGATGGCCCGGCGGCCGGTGCCGGTGATCGCGGTCAGCGACTCGCCGAGGCGCTCCGGCGCGGCGGTCAGGTACCGGGCCGCTTCGGCCTGCACGACCATCGCCGTCACGTGGTGGGTGACGACGTCGTGCAGCTCGCGGGCGATGCGGGCGCGTTCGGCCGCGCGGGTGTCCTCGGCGACGCGGCGGCGGCGTTCGGTCTCGGCGGTGCGGGTGGCGCGCAGCCACGCCCCGATGCCCCACGCGAACACCAGCAGCAGGAAGAACGTGACGTACTCTTCGGCCGGGTCCGTGCCGAGCCGGAAGAGGACGACCGCCAGCGCGATGTAGGCCACGGAGAGCAGCGACGCGGTGATGTGCCTGCGCGCCGCCAGGTGGGCACCCGCGCTCATCAGCGCGACGGCCAGCGCCGCGCCCGAGACCGAGTGGTAGCCGCGGAGCTGGTCGAGGGCGAAACCGAGCGACACCAGCGTCACGCACAGCCCGGGCCACCGCCGCCGGAGGGCGAGCGGGAGGCACTCGAACCCGACGGCCACGAAGGCCAGCGCGTCGAAGGGGCGTTGCGGGAGGCCGCCGAGCTGCGTGCCGTGGCTCTGGACCACCGGCAGGAACGCCGCCGCCAGGAACAGCACCGCGAGCGGGGTGTCCCGGACGGCGACGTCGAACCGGCGCCACCGCGCCAGAGCCCGCTCGATCACCGGGAAAGTGTAGTGACGGCGTCGACCCGCTCGGCGCGACGGCGGGGCACCAGGGTGCCGCGGCGGTGGGCCAGCCACAGGAACGCGCCCGTTCCGAGGAGGCAGAACAGCAGCGAGTACAGGCTGCCTTCCGGGCCGAACGCGCCACCGGTGACGGCGACCGGGCCCGACGTCACGGCGTCCAGCAGGCCCTGCGGGGTGCCGTTGCCCGAGACCTCCGTGCCGAACAGGCCCGCCGCGGCGAAGTTCCAGCCGAAGTGCACGCCCATCGGCAGCCAGAGCTTGCGGGTGGCGATGTACGCCGAGGTCAGCAGGCCGCCGGCCTCGATCGCGATGGCGAGGGCGCCCCACAGCGTCGCGTGCTCGTTGAACAGGTGCGAAGAGCCGAACAGCACCGCGGTCAGCACCAGGGCGATCCAGGTGCCGGTGCGCTCCTCGATGATCCGGAACAGCACCCCGCGGAAGAGCAGTTCCTCCGTCGCCGCGGCGGCCGCCATGAAGCCGAGCAGCCCGATCGCGCCCGTGACCGTGCCCCAGCCGCGGATCTCGTAGTCCCCGAGGAGCGCGATGTTCGCGATGACGGCCGCGAACAGCGCGATCCCGACGAGCGTCCCCCACACCAGCCCGGTCGACGGCCGGGCCAGTTCGGTCACCGGGCGCTGCTCGGTCCGCCGCACCACCCACCGGTAGGCCATGACCGCCAGGACGGCGGTCGCCGTGCCGACGACCAGCGTCAGCCACGGGTTTCCCGTCACCGCGTTGGCGGCTTGGCTGCCGAGGAACGCGATCGCCGCGACGGCCAGCAACTGCCAGAGCAGCCTCATCAGAACTCCTTCGCCGATTCCGCGGCCGACGTGCCGCGACTGCGGTGAACGCTAGGGATCGGGCGGCCCGGAATCGTCCCCGAGCGGTGGACATTCGCGCGTAGCTCGCACGGGGGACGCTTGAACCTTTCCGGCCCCTCGCGGACTAGTAAGAGTGAAGACGGGCGAAGGAGGCCGGGTGGGGGCGTCGTCGAGAGACCTCGATTTCAGCGAATACTTCGCCGCGCGGGTCCAGCGGTTCCGCCGGGTGGCGTTCGCCCTGTGCGGCGACTGGCACGGCGCGGAGGACCTCGTGCAGGCGATGTTCGTCCAGCTGTACCGCCGGTGGCGCCGGGTCCGGCCGGACACGGCCGACGCGTACGCGCGCCGCGTGCTGCTGAACCTCTTCCTGGCCGGACGGCGGAAGTCCGGGCGCGAGTACGTGACGCCGTCGCCGCCCGAAGCCGCGTCGCCACCGGGCCGGGACACCCCGCTGCGCCTCGACGTCGAGCGCGCGCTGGCCGGGCTGACGCCGAGGCAGCGCGCGATGGTCGTGCTGCGGTTCCTGGAGGACCTCCCGGTGGCCGAAGTGGCGGCGCTGCTGCGCGTGGCCGAAGGCACGGTCAAGTCCCAGACGGCCCGCGGGGTCGAAGCCCTGCGCGCGGCCCTGCCGGCGCCGACGAGCGAGGAGTGGTGATGGAAGAGGTCCGGTCCTTGCTGGCGGCGTACGTGACCGAAGGCGAGCCCCCGCTCGGCTTGTCGGGCGACGCGGTCCTCGCGGCGGCGCGGGCTTCCCGCCGCCGTCACTTGCTGACGGGCGCGGCGGCGCTGGCCGTGGCGGTCCTCGCGCTGGCGCTGGCGGTGGTGGTGCTGCCGCACCGGGGTCAGGTGGCGGACGTCCCGTGCCCCACCGCGTCGGACACCCGCGAGGCGCTGGTCGACCGGCTCAGCTGCGTGGTGGGGCGGGCGGTCCGCGCGCTGCTGCCCGCGGACGCGCGGATCACGCGCCTGACGATCCCGGGCGAGACCCCGCCGGCGGACCCGTTCCACCTGATCGCCGACCCGGCCGGGGACGCGCCGCGGGAGGCGTTGTTCCACATGGGGGTCCGGGTGACGGACGCGGCGGGGTCGGGTTCGGTGTACGTGCTGATGGTGCCGGGCAACGCGGGCGGGCCGCCGTGCGGTGAGGTGGGGGAGGTTTCGTGCCGCTCGGAGCAGACGTCCGTGGGCGGGTTGATGATCTCGACGCTGCGGGCCGGTGACGTCGTGACCCACCGGGTGACGCGGTCCGGTGTGGGGTATCTCGTGCAGTTCTGGTCGAACAACAGCGGGGTGCTGGCGCAGTCGGGGGTGCGGCTGCCGGGACAGCGGCCGGAACCGACGTTGACGGAGGCGCAGGTGCGGCAGCTGGCCCTGACCCCGGGGCTGGACTTCTAGTGCCGCCGGGACCTCAGCGTCTCGATGACTTCGTCGTCCCAGCGGTGGGTCCGGATCAGGCGGTACCGCTCCGCCGCAACCCACATGTACGCCTCGGCGTCCGTCCGGTCGCCGATCAGCCCCGCCTGCCGCAGCATCGCCACCACCGGTCCGAACTCCTCGTCGAACCACCGTTGCGCCACGCTCGCGCGGTCGCAGAACTTGCCTTCGTCCTGCATCAGCCGGAAGCCCCACGCCTCCACGTGCTCGCCCAGCCGCGCGTAGTCCCACGGGTCCGACACGATCACCGACGCGCGGGCGTGGCCCGTCAGCGGTACCCGTTCCAGGAAGAGGCGGCGGTAGTCCTTGACGATCAGGTCGCCTCGGTGGCGGATGCCGCTCGGGTCCAGTTTGGTCCGGACCGCCGTCACCGCGGCCTCTATTGTGGACAGTCCCTGCGCGATCGCGACCGAAACCCGGTGGTGGCCGTCGATGATGAAGTGGAGTTCGCCGACGCGGTAGACCTCGATCGGCGGGATCTCCTCGCCGCGGCGGGCCGCCAGGGCGAGGCGCTCCCAGCGTTGGCGGACGCGGGCCGACGTCGGGCGGAAGCGGCGGTCGAAGTCGCGGCTGCGGTCGACCGTGCCGACGATCGAGTCCAGCTTGATCACCCGCAGCCCGATCCGGTGCTCGCCGAGGTAGCCGAGCGCCTCCACGACTTCGTGGAACGGCAGCATGATGTTGACGTCGTCCGGCTCGCGGCGCAGCCACGTCGAGAGCCGCGAAAGCACCTGGCCGCGGCGCGCCCGGAGGAAGTCGTTTTCCGCGTCGGCGCGGGGGAACCCCGTCTCCTTCATGAGAACTCCATGATCCGGTGGCCCACCACGTTGCGGATCCGGGTGTCGCCGACGACCCGGTCGGGCACCGGCTCGCCGTGGGGGTGGATGTGCCCGTGCAGCAGCCACTTCGGCCGCAGCGCGTCGATCGTCCGGTGCAGGCAGGCGAACCCGCGGTGCGGCGGGTCCGCGCGGTCGCCGAGGTCCAGCGGTGGCGAGTGCGTCAGCAGGACGTCGACGGCACGGCCGTCGCGACGGCGCCGCCACTTCGCGCGCCGCACCAGGCCGCGGGCGCGGCGCGCCTGCTGGCGCTGCGTCCACTGGTTCGGCCCGTCGTTGTAGCGGATCGAGCCGCCGAGACCGGCGAACCGGATCCCGGCGACGTCGACGACCCGGCCGTCCGCGTTGACGCCGCCCGCCGGCCCCGGCCAGACCGTCGGGAAACCGTCCTTCATGGACAGCCCGCCGTAGCGCGTGTAGCCGCTCAGGTCCGGGTCGTGGTTGCCGGGCACGAACACGCACGGCACGTCGAGCGCGCCGGCCAGGAACGCGAGGTAATCGTAGGGGAGGTCACCGGCACCGATGACCAGGTCGACGGAGACGGCGCGGACCGCGTCGGTCCACAGCCGCTCGTCGACCTCGTCGGAGACCACCAGCGCTTTCGGCACGCACCCAGGGTACGACGCCGGGCGTCATTTCATCCCGTGCGCGAACCCCGGGTCGGCGACGATGACGAAGGTGATCACGACGATCCACAGCACGCTGAGCGCGAGCGCCCAGAACTTGAGGTTGGACAGCATTCGAGGCATCACGAATTCTCCGAATCCGGTGGAAAAGAAAGGGGACCTAGAGCCAGCCGTTCTTCCGGAATATTCGGTACAGCAACAGGCAGATGCCGAGGATCACGGTGATCACCAGCGGGTACCCGAACTTCCAGTGCAGCTCGGGCAGGTAGTCGAAGTTCATCCCGTAGATGCCGGCGATCATCGTCGGCACGGTGATGATCGCCGCCCACGACGTGATCTTGCGCATGTCGGTGTTCTGCTGCAGCGAAATCTTCGCGACCGTCGCGTCGACCAAGGTGGACAGCAGCTCGTCGAACGCCGCCACCCGTTCGGACACGGTCGTGAGGTGGTCGGCGACGTCGCGGAAGTAGGAGCGGACCTCGTCCGGCACCAGCCGCGTGTAGCCCTCGGCCAGACGCTGCACCGGTGTCGCGAGCGGCATCACCGCGCGCCGCAGCTCGAGGACCTCCCGCTTCATCAGGTAGATCTGCTCGGCGCTGATCTGCGACCGGGGCGCGAAGACCTGCGCCTCCATGACGTCGATGTCGTTCTCGATCCGGCCCGTGACGTCGAGGTAGTGGTCGACGACGTGGTCGGCGATCGCGTGCACGACCGCGGCCGGGCCGAGCTGCAGGCGCTCGGGGTCCTCGTCCAGCTCCCGGCGCAGCCGCGCCAGTCCCGAGTGGTTCCCGTGCCGCACGGTGATGACGAAGTCGCGGCCGAGGAACACCATGAGCTCGCCGGTTTCGACGATCTCGTTCGCCGTGGTGGGTGATTCGTGTTCGACGTACCGGACGGTCTTGACCACCAGGAAGAGCGTGTCGTCGTAGCGCTCGAGCTTCGGCCGCTGGTGCGCTTCGAGCGCGTCCTCGACCGCCAGCTCGTGCAGCCCGAACGTGTCCGCGACGCCCTGGATCTGCTCGGCGTCCGGCTCGTGCAGCCCGATCCAGACGAACCCCTCGTGCCGCTTCCGGACCTCTTTGATGGCTTCGGTGTGGGTCCAGCGGCCGGGCAGGCGCTCGCCGGCGACGTAGACCGCGCAGTCGACGACGTACGCCGAGAGCGGCACCGGAACGCGGACGGGCACGCCCTTGGCCCGGCTGTTGCCGCGGCCGCGAAGGCCGCCGAGCGAGGGAATGGCAGGCATGGGATCTCCTGGGCGTCGTGCGTTGGTCGTGCGAGACGACTGACCAGGGGCGGAACGCGTCCGCCCGGCGACACCAGCGTTCCCGAGGGGGTGAAAAGGCCTACCTGGAGACGACCCGTGAGGTGGGAACGCTGGGACTACTAGGGAGCGGACTATCGCCACTGCTCATCGGGTTCCTCACCTCCTTCGGGCCGGGTGCAGAGTGGTGGGGCTCGCGTTGACGCGCGAGAACCGATGGTTGAGGGTACTCCTCACTACGGATGCGTGTCGTACCAGCCTCACGCGGTGTTACGCGGGCAAGGAGAAGACGAGTGCAGTTCGGTCGGTACTACGAGGAGTTCGAGGTCGGTGC
This sequence comes from Amycolatopsis sp. SID8362, assembly GCF_010550475.1. Lineage (NCBI taxonomy): Bacteria > Bacillati > Actinomycetota > Actinomycetes > Pseudonocardiales > Pseudonocardiaceae > Amycolatopsis > Amycolatopsis sp. SID8362. The sequence continues at coordinate 8,397 of NZ_JAAGNB010001367.1, read as the reverse complement.
GGTCTACAAGCACTGGCCGGGCAAAACGGTCACCGAATACGACGACCACCTGTTCTGCCTGATCACCATGAACCACCACCCGCTGCACCTGGACGCGCACTACGCCGAGGAGACCACGGACTTCGGCAAGAACGTCGTGGTCGGCAACTACGTCTACTCGCTGCTGCTCGGGATGTCGGTGCCCGACGTCTCCGGCAAGGCCATCGCGAACCTCGAGGTCGAGTCGCTCAAGCACGTGAAGCCGACGTTCCACGGCGACACCATCTACGGCGAGACCGAGGTGCTCGACAAGACGCCGTCGAAGTCGAAGGACGACCGCGGCGTCGTGTACGTCGAGACGCGCGGGTACAAGCAGGACGGCCTGATCGTGTGCACCTTCCGGCGGAAGGTGATGGTGCCGAAGCGCTCGTACGGGGAGACTCGGGGCGGGGAGCAGCCGGGCCGGCCGGTGCCGCACGAATGAGGCTCTGATGGACCTGGACGCGATCAAGGACGTACTGCGCACGTTCGCGGAAGTCGAGGCCCGCGGGGTCTCGCCGCTGTACGAGCACCTGGCGCTGCGGGCGGCCGAAGACGACGACGTCGCCGGCCTGCTGTCGGTGGCCCGCGACGGCGAGGTGCGCGCGACGCTGCTGATGGCGACCGCGCACCGCCTCGTCCAGGCCGACCCGATCCACCCGCTGTCCCGCTACTACCCCTCGCTGGGCGGCTTCGACGGCGTCGACTCCGAGACGTGGCCGCTGTTCCGGTCGTTCCTGCTGGAGCGGGCCGAGAAGGCGCGCGCGTTGATTTCGTCGCGGTACACCCAGACGAACGAGGTCCGCCGCGCGGCGCTGCTGTACCCGGGCGTGGCACGGGCGGCTCGTGAAGCGGGCGGCAAGGTCGCGCTGCTGGAGGTCGGCTGCAGCGCGGGGTTGCTGCTCGGCTTGGACCGCTTCGGCTACCGCTACCAGTGCGACGGCGGCGAGCAGCTGACGGCGGGCCCGGCCAAGTCGGCGGTTGGCCTGCACTGCGCGCTGGATCTGGCCCCGGGCGCGGTGGCGCCGAAGCTGCCGAAGAAGCTCGCGATCACGGACCGGGCGGGGCTCGACCGGGCCCCGGTCGACCTGTCGGACGAGGACGAGCTGGCGTGGCTCGAGGCCTGCGTGTGGGCCGACCAGCCGGACCGGATCCGGTTGCTGCGGACGGCCGCGGCGGAGCAGGCGAAGCACCGGCCGCGGTTGATCGCGGGGGACGGGGTCGCGGACTTCGCTTCGGCGGCTGCCTCCCTGGAGGGGCCGCTCGTCGTGGTGACCAGCCACGCGTTGGCTTACTTCGGAGCTGCTCGGCGGGCTGAGTTCGTGGCGGAGCTGGCTTCGCTGGCGGCTTCGCGGCCGTTGTGGTGGGTTTCGGAGGAGTTCTACGGGGCTGGGCTGGAGCTGGTGCTGCCTGGGCGGGCGGATCTCGCCGTTGGGGACGGGCTGGCGACGCTCGGGGTGGTCCGGTGGGAGGACGGGAAGGCGGAGGCCCATGCCTTGGCCCGGACCGCGCCGCACGGGCAGCGGATGACCTGGCTGCCGCTTTAGCCCCGCCGGCCCGGCTCCCGCTGCCCCGGCACGGTCACGACGGCTCCGCCGGGCGGGGATGCCGGCCGGTCCGCAATGTCATGAACGAGTCATTCACCTCGCCAGACGACATGAATGACCCTTTCACAACATCCCCGCGACGCCGAGCAGACCACGCGGCCGGCCCGCGGCCGGTCACCCGCTCGTCGGCGCCCGACTTTGCCGGGGCCCTGTCGCCGGACGCCATGAACGGGTCGTTCATGGCGCCCGGCCCCGGCCTGCGGCTCGTCCCGGAGCACGGCAACCCCTAACGGCCCTGTCCGAGGCCGCTCAAGCCCGCGGCAAGGCGTCCCAGTCACGCAAAGTCACGTACAGGAGATCCACCAGCTCCCCGCGCGCCTCCAGCCCCGAAAGGTCTGCCGCTTCGGACCAACGCACGTCCGTCGCGTCATCACCCGCCGTGAGCACCCCGCCGGCCACGGCGCACGCGTAATCGAAGATCAAGTACGGCCCTCGCCGGACGCTCCCGATCAATGTGCCCGGAATCACGTCGAGCCCGGTCTCTTCCCGAAGCTCCCGAATAACTGCCGTTTCGTCCGATTCGCCCGGTTCGACTCGGCCACCCGGCAGCGACCATTGACCCGAACCGGGGTCATTGCGGCGCCGGATGAGCAGCAATCGGCCGTGGTCGTCGAACGCGATGCCGCCGACACAGCGGATCGTGGTGCTGGTGGGAGCCTCCATGTCCCCAACGGTAGACGTGATCGAACTGAAAACGGATGTCCTGTACACGGAGAGTAGCCGTACGGTACACTTCGGACCACGTGCTGACCCAAGCGCGGGACTTACCTCCCGTGTGCCAGTTGAGTGCGGTACAACGTAAAAAGTCTGTTGTCCGGTGTCACCGTAAGAGACGGGATTTGATCGCGGTGAACGTGAAGAAGATTGCGGGCCTCGCCGGTATCGCGTTGGTGCTGTTCTTCGTCATTGCCCAGCCGGGGCAGGCCGCTGGCCTCGTCGGCAACATCATCCAGTTCCTCCGTGACTCGGCCGAATCGGTGATCACCTTCGTCAGCAACGTCTTCAAGGGCTGATCGAGGGCTACCCTCGACCTATGTTCGCGCCACGCGACCCCGACGAGTACCTCCTCGATACCGAGCGGCGGGTCATCCGGATCCGCCGCCACTGGGCGGTGCTGCTGTGGGACACCTTCGAGGCGGCCGCGCTCCTGGCCATCTGCGTGCTGGTGTCCTACCTGCTGCCACCGGCGCTGTACATCGGCCAGAACATCCTCTGGTACGTCGCGCTGCTCGTCGTCCTGCGGTTCGCCTACGTGGTGATGGAGTGGTGGGTCGAGCGGCTGGTGGTCACCGACAAGCGGTTCGTCATGACCACCGGGGTGTTCACGACCAAGGTGCTGATGATGCCCATCAGCAAGGTCACCGACCTCAGCTACGTGCGCACCGCCACCGGCCGCATGATGGGTTACGGGACGATGGTCGTCGAGTCGGCCGGGCAGATCCAGGCGCTCAACAAGATCGACTTCCTGCCGCGGCCAGAAGAGTTCTACGACACGATCTCGGAGCTCGTCTTCGGCGACAAGCAGAAGCAGGCCGAGCGCTTCTCGATGATCAAGGCCCAGCGGGCTGCCCGGGGTAAGAAGCCAGTCGGCTAGCCCGTCCCGCCGAGCGTGTGACGCAGCGCATCGTCGACAATGGACACGATGCGCATCGACCTGCACGCCCACTCCACTGCTTCCGACGGCACCGACACGCCGGCCGGGCTCGTCGCCGCGGCCGCGAGAGCCGGGCTCGACGTCGTCGCGATCACCGATCACGACACCACCGCGGGCTGGGCGCCCGCCGCCGAGGCGGTGCCGCCGGGGCTGACGCTCGTGCCCGGCGCCGAGCTCTCCACGGTGTCGATCGACCCCGCGACCGGGCGCCAGATCAGCGTCCACCTGCTCGCCTACCTCTTCGACCCGACGTCCGAGCCGGTCGTCACCGAGCAGACGCGCCTGCGCGTCGAGCGCCGCACGCGGCTGCGCCGGATGGCCGAGCGGATGGCCGCCGACGGCCTGCCGATCGACATCGACGAGATCTTCGGCCTGCTGCCCGAGGACTCACCGCCCGGGCGGCCGCACCTGGCGCAGGCGCTGGTCCGCGCCGGGCTGGTCACGTCCGTCGACGAGGCCTTCGCCGACTACCTCAGCCCGCGCCGCGGCTACTACGTCGCCCGCCGGGACACCCCGGTCGAAGAGGCCATCGACATGATCGCCGCGGCCGGCGGCGTCACCGTCATCGCGCACCCCTTCGCCTTCAGCCGCGGCGCCACCATCAGCGAGGACACCCTCGCCGGCCTGGCCGCGCGCGGCCTCACCGGTGTCGAGGCCGACCACCCGAACCACGACGAGCCGACGCGCGCCCGCACCCGTGAACTGGCCGGCGAGCTCGGCCTGCTCGTCACCGGGTCGAGTGATTACCACGGCACGAACAAGACGATCCCGCTCGGGGCGTGCACCACCGACCCCGGCCAGTTCGAGGAGCTGGTGGCGCGCGCGACCGGGTACCAGGTCGTGAAGGGCTGACATGGCGATCGCCGACGTCTTCGACGCGAAGCTCTTCATGAGCGCGACGATCACCCTCGTCGTGATCATGGACCCGCCGGGCACCGTGCCGGTGTTCCTCAGCCTGGTCGGCCGCAAGCCGGTCGCGACGCGGGCGCGTGCCGCCCGGCAGGCGGTCCTGGTGTCGCTGCTGGTCATCAGCCTGTTCGCGGTCGCGGGCCAGGCGATCCTCGCCTACCTCGGCATCGGCATCCCCGCGCTGCAGGGCGCGGGCGGCCTGCTGCTCCTGCTGATCGCGCTGCAGCTGCTCACCGGCAGCGGGCACGAGCCGGAGGCCGCCGCGGAGGACGTCAACGTCGCGCTGGTGCCGCTCGGCACGCCGCTGCTGGCCGGGCCCGGCGCGATCGCCGCGACCATCGTGTTCGTGCGGCAGGCCGACGGCCACATCGGCGCGTACATCGCGCTGGCGGCGGCGATCGTGATGACGCACTTCGTGATCTACATCTGCATGCGCTACTCCGGCGTCGTCATCCGGCTGATCAAGGAAAGCGGCATCACGCTGCTGGCCAAGGTGGCCGGCCTGCTGCTCGCGGCCATCGCCGTCGAGCTGGTCGCGAACTCCGTGCGCGGCTTCATGGCCGGCGGCAGCTGACCCCGCCTTTCGGGTTGTCCTGCCGGACAGGAACCCCCGCGTTCGTTGACATCGTTGGCACCGCTCGCGCAGCCTGAACCTCAGCTCAGCGCTTGAAACGATTCAATCGCCTTGCGGAGGCCTCGATGAAGTGGCACAGAGCAATCCTGCCGGTCGCGGTGCTGGTGGCGAGCGGCGTGGCCGCCACCCCCGCGGACGCCGTGCCGGGGTGGCAGAAGTACGTCGTCGCGCCGCCGAGCCGGGACGTCCGGCCGGTGCAGGTGCTGTCGACGACCGGCGACGTCGCCAACCCGGACGGCCTGCTCGGCCGGGGTGTCGCGACGTTCAAGCGGCAGGCGCTGCCGCCGAAACCGGCGTGGCCCGCGGGGACGACGGCCACCGCGTCGTCGTTCCACGCGCCCAACAACGGCGGGAACGGCCAGCCGCGGACCTACGACCCGGGCAACGCCGTCGACGGCAACACCGAGACGTTCTGGAACGACGACACGATCGGCGCCTACCCGGACGTCCTGACCATCACCGCGGGCGCGCCGGCCGCGCTGCCCGGCGTCACCGTGCTGTCCAATGTGGACGGCGTGCCGCAGGACTTCACCGTCGAGGTGCTGGACGGCGGCGCGTGGCGCGTCGCGGCTTCGGTCACCGGCAACACCGCGGTGCAGCGCGCGGTCGCGTTCGACCGGGCGGTGACGACGACGCAGGTGCGGATCACCGTGGCCAAGGACCAGAACACGCCGTCCGGTGAGTTCAGCCGTGTTGCCGAGGTCTGGCCGGGCCTGGTCGCTGATCCGCCGGTGCCGACGGCCGTCGTCGACTTCGGCAAGGTCGTCGCCGGCTACCCGAAGATCGCCTTCGCGGGCGCGTCGGCGAACCGGCCGGGCGTCCGGCTGTCGTTCTCCGAAACCCTCCAGTACCTGGGCGAACGCTCCGACTTCACGCGTTCGGACTTCTCCGGCGGGCCCGGCAGTGACCAGTACGCCGTGTCGGCGGCACCGACCGTCTGGCGGGACACGAAGGGCTGCTTGAGCGGCACGCAAGTGTGCGCGGACGGCCTGCACGGCTTCCGCTACCTGCGGATCAGCCTCGACGCGCTGGCCTCGGACGCGCCGCTCGCCCAGCCCGCCGGCGAGGTGCGGATCAGCGGCGTCTCGCTCGACTTCACGCCATTCCTCGGCACGCCGGACACCTACCGTGGCTGGTTCGAGTCGTCCGACGACGCGTTGAACCGCTACTGGTACGCCGCGTCCTACACGAACGAGCTGGGCATGGACACGTTCCGCGAGTCCGATGTGGACCCGCGCGGCGCGTTTTCGCCGTCACTGGACGGGAAGCTCGTGCTGCACGACGGCGCGAAGCGCGACCGGGACCCGTACGTCGGCGACGTCGCGGTGTCCGGGCTGACCCAGTACCTGACGCACCAGGACGGCACGGCGGCGAAGAACGTCCTCGCCGACCTGGCCGACCACCAGCGCGCGGACGGCTGGATCCCGCCCGCGTCGATCAACGACTACACGTTGCCGCTGTTCGACTACCCGCTCTGGTGGGTCACGTCGAGCTGGGACTACGTCCTCTACAGCGGCGACACCGCGTACGCGGCTTCGTACTACTCACACCTCGTGAAGACGCTCGACACGTGGTACCCGTCGGTCACCGATTCGCGCGGGTTGCTTGCGAAGGGCCTCAACGGCACAGGCGGCTACGGCGACTACGCGTTCCTGCCGCGGACCGGCGAAGTGACGTACTACAACGCGTTGTACGTACGGGCGCTTCAGGGCGCTGCCGGTCTGGCGCGGGCGACGGGACATCCCGCCGACGCCGACCGGTGGCTCGCGCGAGCTTCCGGCGTCGCCGCGGCGGTGAACGCCTACCTGTGGGATCCCGCGGCGGGCGCGTACCTCGACTCCGGGACGGGCGCTGTGCGGCACGGCCAGGACGGCAACAGCCAGGCCATCCTGGCCGGGATCGCGTCACCGTCGCAGGCCACTTCGGCGCTGGCGCGGCTGGCGGCGGGCGCGCTGCCGTACGGGAACCCGTTCATGGACAACGACACGCTCGTTTCCGACGGCACGAAGCGCGTGTACGCGTTCACGTCGTTCCCGGAGCTGCAGGCGCGGTTCCGGAGCGGGCAGGCGGACTCGGCGATCGACCAGATCAAGCGGATGTACGGCTGGATGGCCACGCACGACCCGGGAATCACGGCGTGGGAAGGCATCGGCGAGGGCGGGTCGCACTACGAGCAGGGCTACACGTCGGCGGCGCACGGCTGGTCGACAGGTGTCGTGCCGGCGTTGACCAACGACCTGCTGGGCGTTTCGCCGACGTCGCCGGGCTTCGCGACGTGGACGGTCTCGCCGCACCCGGGTTCGGTCGCGTGGGCGCGAGGAGCGGTGCCGACGCCGAAGGGCGCGTTGTCGGCTTCGTGGTCGCAGCAGGGTTCGGTGTTCTCGTTGACGGTTACTGCGCCGCGCGGGACCGCCGGTTCGCTGGTGGTGCCGTCGGGCCGGGTGGTGCTGCTGGACGGCAAGCCAGTGCGGAGCGGCTCGCTGGCCGTTTCCGGCGGGACGTACACGGTGCTGGTGGTGCGGTAGCCCGTACTTTCCGCGCGGGGCGGCCTCGCCCCGCGCGGAAAGTGTCGGTGGTGGTGCGTAGCGTGGGCGGCGTGAAGGAGCAGATGGGGTTCGACTTCGGCGTGGCGCAACCGGTGCGGCTCACGAAGGTCTCGCCGGCGCGGCTGGCGACCTTCGACGATTGCCCGCGCCGGTACCGCCTCGCCTACCTCGATCGGCCGACGCCGCAGCGCACCGGTCCGTGGGCGCACAGCACGCTCGGCGCGGTGGTGCACAACGCGTTGCGGGCGCTGTTCGACCTGCCGGTGCTCAAGCGGGTGCCGCAGCGGGCCGTGGCGCTGGTGGCCGAGTTCTGGAAGGACGCGGGCTTCGAGAGCGAGGAGCAGGCGGCGCGCTACCGGGCGCGGGCCAAGGGCTGGGTGGCGGAGTACGTCGAGGACAACGACGTCACGCACGAGCCGGCCGGGCTCGAGCGCTGGGTGTCGGCGCCGGTGAACCCGGAGCCGGGCGAGCGGCCGTCGATGATCATCGAGGGCCGCGCGGACCGCATCGACGCGCGCGCGGGGGAGCTGGTGATCGTCGACTACAAGACCGGACGGCGGCCACCGGACGAGTACGAAGCGCGGGCGTCGCAGGCACTGGCGCTGTACGCGGTGGCGGCGGCGCGCACGCTGCGGATGCCGTGCACCACGGTCGAGCTGCACCACCTCCCGACGGGCACGATCGCGGCGGCGGAGCACACCCCGGAAAGCCTCAAGCGGCACCTGCAACGCGCCGATGAGACCGCAGGGGACCTCCGCCTCGCCACGGATACCCTGAAGGCGGGCGGAGACGGGGACGTGCTGTTCCCACCCCGCCCGGACCGGCGTTGCGCCTGGTGCGACTTCCGGCCGAGCTGCGCGGCAGGCCAGGAAGCCGCCCCGCAGGCGCAACCGTGGGACCTGCTCGCGCCCTGAACGGGAGGGAACGTTGGCTTCACCGGACACCGACGAGCTGGCGACGGCACCGTTGCCCACGGGCGGTCTCGGCCCGGCGCCGCAGCGGAACCCGGCCGGAGCGCCGGAGCGGGGC
>NZ_JAAGNB010001321.1:0-10883 GCF_010550475.1 Amycolatopsis sp. SID8362 | reverse complement strand
ACGGCCGCCCGGCGACGACGCACTGGCGCGACTTCGACGCGCTCACCCGCGTCGCGCCGCGGGCCGACCTTCAGCGGGACGTGCTCTACACCGACGACGGCGGCGTCCTGACGTCCGCGGGTGTCGTCGGCGGCCTCGACCTCTGCCTGTACCTGGTCCGCCGCGACCACGGCGCGGACGTCGCCGCCGCGCTCGCGCGCCGTCTGGTGATGCCGCCGGCGCGGGAAGGCGGGCAGCGGCAGTACGTCGACACCCCGGTGCCGCCGGCGTCGCGGCCCGGCCTGACGTCCACAATGGACTGGGCGCTGGCCAGGCTCGGCTCCGGGATCGGGGTGGAGGACCTGGTCGGGCACGCGCGGATGAGCGAACGGACGTTCCACCGAGAGTTCGCCGCGGCCACCGGCGTGACTCCGGGACGCTGGCTGCGCGTCCAGCGCGTCCGGCTCGCGCAGCGGTTGCTGGAGACGACGTCGCTGCCGGTCGAGCGGGTCGCGGAGCGCTCCGGACTGGGGACGGCGGCCAACCTGCGTCGTCGCATGCACGCCGAAGTCGGCGTGGGCCCGGACAGCTATCGGCGCACCTTCCAAGGGGTTACCGTCGAAGCATGACCGAGTACGAACACATCCTGGTCAAGCGGGACGGCGACACCGTCACGATCACCATGAACCGGGCGGCGCGGCGCAATTCGCTGTCCGCGGACCACCTGGCCGAGTTGCTCGCCGCGTTCCACGAGGCGGGGACGTCCGACGCGACCGGCATCGTGCTGGCCGGCGCGGGCCCGGTGTTCTCCGCCGGTCACGACTTCGGCGACGTCGCCGCGCGTGACCTGATGGGCGTGCGCGAGCTGCTGACGCTGTGCACGGACCTGATGAAGACGATGGAGTCCGTGCCGCAGGTGGTCATCGCGCGGGTGCACGGCCTGGCCACCGCGGCCGGCTGCCAGCTCGTGGCGTCGTGCGACCTCGCGATCGCCGCCGAGTCCGCGGGCTTCGCGCTGCCGGGCGGCAAGGGCGGCTGGTTCTGCCACACGCCCGCGGTGCCGGTGGCGCGCTCGATCGGCCGCAAGCGGCTGATGGAGCTGGCGCTGACCGGCGACGTCATCGACGCGCCCACCGCGCTGGAGTGGGGCCTGGTCAACCGGGTCGTGCCGGATGACCAGCTCGACGACGCCGTCGCCGAGCTGCTGGGCCGCGCGACCCGCGGCAGCCGCGCGAGCAAGGCGATGGGCAAGGTGACGCTCTACGCCCAGCTCGACCGGCCCGAGGCCGACGCGTACGCGATCGCGCTGGAGGTCATGGCCGCGGCGTCGCAGCTGCCCGGCGCGCGCGAGGGCATGGCGGCGTTCCTGGAGAAGCGCAAGCCCTCCTGGCCCGACTGAGCGTCGCTTTCACGTGAAAGCGACGCTTCTCGCTGCCCGCGAGCCGTACCATACGGTATGGTATGGCCATGGCGGGGAAACGGGACTGGCTGGACGCGGGATTGGTGCTGCTGGCGGAGCAGGGCGCGCCGGCGGTGACGATCGAGCGGCTGGCCGAGCGTCTCGGCCTGTCGAAGGGCTCGTTCTACCACCACTTCAAGGGCATGGGCGGCTTCCGCACGGCCCTGCTGGAGCACTTCGAGGCCGAACGCACGACCCGGTTCGTGGAGCAGGCCGAAGCGGCCGACGGTGACCGGCTGAACGCGCTGCTGAAGCTCGTTCTCGCGCCGGGGCCCGGGCCGGAGCTGGAGATCGCCGTCCGGGCGTGGGCCCTGCAGGACACCGAAGCGCGGGCGGTCCAGGAGCGCGTCGACCGCACCCGCGTGGCCTACCTGACCGAGATCAGCGGCGACGCCGACCTCGCGCAGGCGCTGTACCTGGTCGTCGTCGGCGCCGGGCAGGTCGTGCCCCCGCTGCCCGGCCGGCAGCTCAAGAACGCGCTGGAACTCGTACTGGGGAGACGGAAATGACCGAGCCGTTCGCCGAGGGCGCCGACTACGTCGAATTCAAGGAGATCGGGAGCGAGAACAGCCTGCGCGAGTTCGTCGCGGGCGTGTTCGGCTGGTCGCCGTGGTGGGTGAAGGGGCTGTTCGGTGTCCGCTACCTGCTCGCCAAGGCCCTGCGGCTGGACACCGCGTCGGTGCCGCGGACCGGCCGGCTCCGGCCCGAGGACGTCGGGTTCGCGCCCGGCGACCGGGTCGCGTTCTTCACCGTCCGGGCCGGCGATCCGGAGCGCTACCTGGTCGCGGGGGTGGACGACAGTCACCTGACCGGGTACCTGACGGTGGAGGCGGTGCCCCGCGGGTTCCGGCTCGGCACGATCGTGCACTTCCACAACCGCGTCGGGCCGGCCTACTTCGCGGTGATCAAGCCGTTCCACCACCTCGTCATCCGCGGGATGCTCAGGGCCGGAGCCGCTCGTACAGCATGAGCTGCGCCCACGCGGCGACCGACTGCGCGTCGGTGATCTCGCCGGCGAGGATCATCTTCTCGACGTCGGCCCGCGGGAACCACGCGCTGCGCATGTCCTGCTCTTCGAGCTCGCGCTCGGGTTCGCCCTCGGTGATGTCGGTGGCGAGGAACACCCAGCCGCGCTGGCTGCTCATGCCGGGCGCGACGTCCAGCTTGCCGAGCGCGACCATCGACCCGGCCCGCAGGCCGGTTTCCTCGCGCAGCTCACGCGCGGCGAGCTCGGCGGGCGGCACGTCGGCGCGGTCGGGCGCGGTGCCCTGCGGGAACTCCCAGCGGCGCTCGCCGACCGGGTAGCGGAACTGCTCGACCAGCCGGAACCGGTCGCCGTCCTGGGGGATGACGAGGGCGTACGCGGGCTTGTCGATCACGCCGAAGATGCCCGGCGAGCCGTCCGGGCGGCGGATTTCGTCCTCCCGCACGGTCATCCAGTTGTTCCGGTACACCTCACGGGACGCGACACGCTGAATGGGGTCCACCCGCCCAGTATCCCGGACCTGTCCTACCCTCCTCGGGTGCGTCTCGTGATCGCGCGGTGCCAGGTCGACTACGCCGGCCGGCTCACCGCCCACCTGCCGATGGCCACCCGCCTGCTGCTCGTGAAGTCCGACGGCTCGGTGTCGGTCCACTCCGACGACCGCGCGTACAAGCCGTTGAACTGGATGAGCCCGCCCTGCTGGCTCATCGAGGACGGCAAGCTCTGGATCGTCGAGAACAAGCAGGGTGAAAAGCTGGTGATCTCGATCGACGAGGTCTTCCACGACTACACCCAGGCCCTCGGCGCGGAACCGGGCCTGCAGAAGGACGGCGTCGAGGCGCACCTGCAGGAACTGCTGGCCGAGCACATCAAGACCCTCGGCGACGGCTACACCCTGGTCCGCCGCGAATTCCCGACGGCGATCGGCCCGGTCGACATCATGGCCCGCGACGCCGACGGCCGTTCGGTGGCGGTGGAGATCAAGCGCCGCGGCGAAATCGACGGCGTCGAGCAGCTGACGCGGTACCTGGAACTGCTCAACCGCGACCCGCTGCTGGCTCCGGTGCAGGGCGTGTTCGCGGCCCAGATCATCAAGCCGCAGGCCAGGACGCTGGCGGAGGACCGCGGGATCCGCTGCCTGACCTTGGACTACGACGAGCTGCGCGGCATCGAGTCCGACGAGTTCAGGCTGTTCTGAGGTGCTCCCGGGGCGGTACGTCCACTACAAGGGCGGGGAGTACGAGGTGCTGGGCGTGGCGCGGCACAGCGAGACCGAGGAGGAGCTCGTGGTGTACCGGGCTCTTTACGGTGAGCGCGGGTTGTGGGTGCGGCCGAAGGTGATGTTCACCGAGACGGTGGAGACGGACGGCGGGCCGGTGCCGCGGTTCCGCCGGGTGGACTGAGCTTCAGCGGACGTCGAACGAGATGGCGTAGGTGCTGGGGTCGGTCAGTCCTCCCAGGATGAGAAGCCCGTGGTCGGCGAGCCCGTCGGCGTCGAACGTGCAGGAGTACGTCTTTCCGCGGGCGAAGCTCGTGATGTGGTTTTCGCCCTTGATCATCATGCCGCCGTGGCCGGACAGTTGCTCGCCGGTGGCGGGATCGAGCGTCGACCACGAACCCGAGCCGCACCACCAGAGCCGCATGGCGGCCGCGTTGGTTTCATCGTCTGAGCCGGTCCGTACGGTTGCGGACACGCGGAGCGCGAAGCCTCCGGTGAACTTGCTTCGCGACTTCTTGATCTCGGTGATCGTGCCGGTCGCCGTCGCTGGACCGTTCGCCGAGCCCTGGGCGTCGGGGTAGATGCCCATCTCTTCGCCGATCTGCTTGGTGATCCGACCCGTCGAGGCCGGTGCGGCCGCTTCGGCTGTCGAAGGCTCGGCGAGCGACCGGGTGACGGTGACGGTCGTCGTGGTGGTCGTGCCCGTTGTGGCCGGTCCGGCTGAGCAGCCGGCCAGCAAGGCCGCGATGGCAGGCAGGACGATCGTTCTTTTCATCGGCACCCCTCCGTGGTCGTGCGATGAAGATCGTGGGAGGGGCGCTCGTCGTTTCACCTCGCACTGCGTCGCCCACGGCCCTTGTCGGCGGGTGCGGTAATCGTTCTCCGCGCCGATACCGGATCGATGCCGAATTCCGGTATCTGATTCCGGCTCGATTACTCCGCAAGGAAATCATTGACGTGATCGGCCGCAGCGCTGTGACCAGGTCTTTTTTGCGCCTGATTCCTGCGCTGTTCGGGTGAGATCGGGATCTTATTCCCCGGGCTCGTGGGACACTCGATTCGAGGGGTTCCGCCGGTGCGTCCGGTGTGGCCGGAGGGTGGTGCGCTCGGCCGTCTTTCTTGTCGTGCCAACGTTTCAGTCCGCCTTCGAGCTCGGTGTGCGCATGCCAGCCGGCCGGTGTGCGCGCGTTTTTCGCCTGCACGGAGGAGGAAGTCATGCGTTATCGCCCACTCGGTTCCGATCCGGTCGACCCGCGGCTGGGGCGGTTCATTCCGGACGACTGGCGGCACGTCGAAAGGTATCCGCTGTCCGCGCTGGCCGAGGACGACCGGCCCACGCGGGCGCCCGTCGTGATCGGGGTCAACTGGTACTCCGCGTTCGACGAGCCGGAGCAGGACGAGACCTCCGGGGAGTTCTTCATCGCCAAGGCCGGCGTCAAGAAGCTCGGGCGGGTGCGCGGCGGGCACTGCGTGTGCCTCGAGCCGGGCGGGACGCCGGACACCGACGCCTGGTACGCGTTCTACGACCAGGGCCGCGAGGGTGCCTGCGTCGGGTTCGGGTGGTCGCGGTGCATGTCGATCTTCAACGGCAGCGAGTACACCGCCCGCTGGCTGTGGGACGCGGCCAAGAAGCGCGACGAGTGGCCCGAGACCAACCCCGGCGACGACAACGGCACGTCCGTCCGCGCCGCGGCCGAGGTGCTCGCCGAAGCCGGGCACGTCCTGTGGGACGACTCCTACGCCGGCGACGACTGGCAGCAGCGCGAGCAGTACGTGCCGGAAGCCAAGCAGGGCATCAAGGCGTTCCGCTGGGCCAAGTCGGTCGACGACGTGCACGCCGTGCTCGGCAACCCGCGGGCCGACGAGCTCGGCGCCGTGCCGATCCTCAACTCCTGGGGCCCGGGCTACCCGCACCGGACCTACCTGCCCGACGCCGTGCTCGCGCGGCTGATCCACGAGGAAGGCGAGATCGCCGTCCCGACCGATCGGTGACCGGCCGCCGCTCCCGCGGCGCGTGAAACGAGGGCGCGTTTCCCCTGGTAGAAGCCAGGGGGACGCGCCCTCTGGCCACTGTGGACAGGTCAACGTGCCGACCCTGAATGCATGCAGTACTGTCCGGAACCGACAGGACAGTGGTGATTCCTGTGGGTTGTTGTCCAGTTTGAAATGAGGTGGGTCCGGTGCTCGTCCTAGCCGATGCGAACCTGCGACTCGATGCGAGCGCGATCGACTACATCGAGCTGGCGTTCTACTTCGTGCTGGTGCTCGGCATCGGGTACCTGGCGCGGCGGCAGGTGTCGAGCAGCCTCGACTTCTTCCTGTCCGGACGTTCCCTGCCCGCGTGGGTCACCGGCCTGGCGTTCATCTCCGCGAACCTCGGCGCGGTCGAAGTGATGGGCATGTCGGCCAACGGTGCCAAGTACGGCCTGCCGACGGTGCACTACTTCTGGATCGGCGCCATCCCGGCGATGCTGTTCCTCGGCATCGTGATGATGCCGTTCTACTACGGCTCGAAGGTGCGCAGCGTCCCCGAGTTCATGCGGCGGCGCTTCGGCAAGCCGGCCCACCTGGTCAACGGCATCAGCTTCGCCGCCGCGCAGATCCTGATCGCGGGCGCGAACCTGTTCCTGCTGGCCAGCGTCGTGAACCTGCTGCTCGGCTGGCCGCTGTGGGTGTCGATCATCGTCGCCGCCGCGATCGTGCTCTCCTACACCGCGCTCGGCGGCCTCTCCGCGGCCATCTACAACGAGGTCCTTCAGTTCTTCGTGATCGTCATCGCGCTGGTGCCGCTGACGATCATCGGCCTGGTCAAGGTCGGCGGCTGGGAGGGCCTGGTCGACAAGGTCACCAACAGCCCCGGCGGGTCCGCGCAGCTGCACTCCTGGCCCGGCGACAACCTGACCGGCTTCGGCAACAGCATCCTGTCGGTGCTGGGCATCGTGTTCGGCCTCGGCTTCGTCCTCTCGTTCGGCTACTGGACGACGAACTTCGTCGAGGTCCAGCGCGCGATGGCGTCGAAGAGCATGTCCGCCGCCCGCCGGACGCCGATCATCGGCGCCTTCCCGAAGATGCTGGTCCCGTTCATCGTCATCATCCCCGGCATGATCGCCGCGGTCAGCGTGTCCGAGTACGTCAAGGACAAGCAGGTGCTGCTCGACGGCGGCAAGGCCGAAAGCGGCGTCACGTTCAACAACGCCCTGCTGCTGCTGATGCGCGACCTGCTCCCGAACGGCATGCTCGGCATCGCCATCGCCGGCCTGCTGGCTTCGTTCATGGCGGGCATGGCGGCGAACCTGAGCTCGTTCAACACCGTCTTCACGTACGACATCTGGCAGACGTACGTGAAGAAGGACAAGCCGGACCACTACTACCTGAACCTGGGCCGCGTGGTGACCTCGGGCGGCACGATCCTCGCGATCGGCACCGCGTTCATCGCGTCGAACTCCGGCAACATCCTGGACTACCTGCAGGACCTGTTCTCGTTCTTCAACGCGCCGCTGTTCGCGACCTTCATCCTGGGCATGTTCTGGAAGCGGATGACGCCGCACGCCGGCTGGCTCGGCCTCGTGCTCGGTACCGCGTCGGCGATCACCGTGTGGAGCCTCTCGCAGGCCGGGGTGCTGGGCCTGACCGGCCAGGGCATCAGCTTCGTCGCCGCCGGGACCGCGTTCGTCGTCGACATCGTCGCGAGCGTCGTCGTGTCGCTGGCCACCAAGCCGAAGCCGGACGAAGAGCTGGTGGGGCTGGTCTACTCGCTCACCCCGCGTGACACGCTCAAGCACGACGACACCGGCGAGAACGCGGGCTGGTACCGCAAGCCGGGCCTGCTCGCGGGCATCGTGCTCATCCTGACCATCGCCCTCAACGTCATCTTCTAGGGAGGCAAGCATGGCCACCGAGTCCGGTACGCGGCCCCACAAGGCGGGCGCCTTCGACATCCGGCTGATCATCGCCCTGCTGATCGGCGTTTACGGCGTCATCCTGACGATCATGGGCGCGGCCTTCACCTCCGACGCGGAGATCCAGAAGGCGGCGGGCGTCAACATCAACCTCTGGGCCGGCATCGGCATGCTGGTCGTCGCCGCGCTCTTCATCATCTGGGCGAAGGTGCGGCCGCTCGTCGTGCCGGCGTCGACCGAGACGGAAGACACGGCACCCGCCGCGGGCGAATAGCCGGGTTGTCCGGACAACGGCGCGAGGGTGCGGCTACCGTGCATCGCGTGTTCCTTGACGCTCGGCGCAGCCGTCTCCCGAAGCTGTTCCTGCTGGTCACCGCGCTCGCCCTGCCGCTGACCGCGTGCGGGCAGGATCTCGGCCGGTCCAACTTCGGCCGCACCACGGTCCCCGCCGCGGCCGGCGGCACCGGGCAGCAGACCGACGGCCCGATCACCGACGCCGCCGTGGCGGCGAACGTGCTGCGCACGATCAAGCCGTGCCAGTTCCTGACCAAGGACGCCCTCGGCGCGCTCGGCCTCGGCACGGTCGAGGACGACCCGAGGCAGTCGTCAATCGCCTTCGACACCTGCAGAAACGAGCTGAAGGACCCCGGCGGCAAGACGATCCGGCTCGAGGTCGAACTCGGGAACGCCCTGCTGCCCGGCGTCGACAAGACGACCGGCCAGGTCGGCGGGCTGCCGCTGCGCGTGAACAAGTCCGGCGACACCGACTGCACGCTCGCGGCGATGACGGCGCTGAACCCCGACCTGGGGATCACCGTGTCGGCCACCTATGCCGGCGACGACCCGTGCCGCCCAGGGCGGGCGCTGCTGGAGGCGGCACTCCAGAAGGTGCACAACTCGCCGGAGAAGTACTCGACGCCGCCGGGCACCGTGCTGACCGCCGACCCGTGCGCGATGGCCGACACCTCGGCCGTGTCCTCCGTCGTTCCGTCGGCGAAGTCCGCGCCCGCGGGCCTGCACTCCTGCGAGTGGAAGGGCAAGGACCCGAAGATCACCGTCAAGTTCCTGCCGGGGCTGCCCCCGATCGTCGGCGACGGTTACTCCAAGGTGGACATCGGCGGCGGGGTCACCGCGTTCCAGAAGCAGACGAGCGCGAGCGCGTCGCGGTGCGCGGTGCAGTGGCAGCACCGGCCGTGGGAGGGCGACGACGTCGAACTGGCCCAGGTGGAGTACGAGAACTACGCCGCCGAAGCGAGCAGCGACGACCCGTGCGGCAAAGCGGTGACCGTCGCGAAAAACGTCGTCACGAAGCTCCCCAAGCCCTGACCTGGCGGTGGGCCGCGCGGCGAGGTAGGAAGGGGACACCCCACCCGCGGATGTGCCGGAGGTTGCCGTGAAGAAGATCATCAACGATCCGGCGAACGTGGTCGCGGAGTCGCTGCGGGGGCTCGCCGCCGCGCACTCCGACGTCCTGCGCGTCCAGTACGACCCCGACGTCGTCGTCCGGGCCGACGCGCCGGTCGCGGGCAAGGTCGCCGTCATCTCCGGGGGCGGGTCCGGGCACGAACCGCTGCACGGCGGGTTCGTCGGCCCCGGCATGCTCGCCGCCGCGGTCCCGGGCGCGGTGTTCACCTCGCCGACGCCGGACGCCGTGCAGGCCGCCGTCACCGCGACCACCGGCGACGCGGGCGCGCTGCTCATCGTGAAGAACTACACCGGTGACGTGCTGAACTTCGAGACCGCCGCCGAGCTGGCCGCGGCCGAGGGCCTCGACGTGCGCAGCGTCGTGATCGACGACGACGTGGCGGTCAAGGACTCGACCTACACCGCCGGCCGCCGCGGGGTCGGCGGGACGGTGCTGCTGGAGAAGCTCACCGGCGCCGCCGCCGAGCGCGGCGACTCGCTCGACGCCGTGACCGCGCTGGCGCAGAAGGTGATCGGCCAGGTGCGCTCGATCGGCGTCGCGCTGACCGCGCCGACCGTGCCGCACGCCGGCACCCCGAGCTTCGACCTCGACGACGGTGAGATCGAGTTCGGCATCGGCATCCACGGCGAGCCCGGCCGCGAGCGCATCCCGCTCGAACCGGCCGACGCCCTGGTGGCGCGGATGGTCGAGGCCGTCGTCACGGACCTGCCGTTCGCTTCGGGTGACCGAGTCCTGCTGTTCACCAACTCGATGGGCGGCACCCCGCTCGTCGAGCTGTACCTGGCCCACGGCATCGCTGAGCGCTTGCTCGCCGAGCGTGGGATCGTGGTCGAACGCCGGCTGGTCGGCCCGTACATCACCAGCCTCGAGATGCAGGGGATGAGTCTGACGTTGCTCAAACTGGACGACGAGCTGACCGAGCTCTGGGACGCCCCGGTGAACACCCCGGCGCTGCGGTGGGGGCGCTGATGACCTGCAAGGCCGAAGGGGTCGCGGCGGCCGTGCGCGCCGCCGCGGCGGTGGTCGCCGAACACCGCGTGGAACTGATCGACCTCGACCGCGCGATCGGCGACGGCGACCACGGCGAGAACCTGAACCGCGGGTTCGCGGCCGTCGTCGCGGCGCTCGACGCGGGCACGCCGGACACGCCGGGCGGGGTGCTGAAGCTCGTCGCGACGACGTTGATCTCCAAGGTCGGCGGGGCCGCGGGGCCGTTGTACGGCACGGCTTTCCTGCGTGCGTCGGCCAAGCTGGGCAGCGCCACCGACCTCGACGTCCCGGCGCTGCTGGACGCGCTGCGCGCCGGCTTGGAAGGCGTCCAGGCCCGCGGAAAGGCCGTCGGCGGCGACGCGACCATGGTCGACGCCCTGATCCCCGCGGTCGCGGCCGCGGAGAAGGCGGCCGAGGAAGGCGGCGACGTCGCCGCCGTGCTGACCGCCGCTGCCGACGCGGCCGATCGCGGTGCGGAGTCCACAGTGGAGCTGGTACCGCGCAAGGGCCGGGCGTCCTACCTCGGCGAACGCGCGGTGGGACACATGGACCCCGGCGCCCGGTCGTCGGCGCTGCTGCTGCGCGCGTTCGCGGAGGCCGCCCGGTGAGCGTCGGGATCGTGCTCGTTTCGCACAGCGCCAAACTCGCCGAAGGCCTGGCCGAACTGGCCGCCCAGATGGCGCCGGACGTCACCATCGTGCCGGCCGGCGGCCTCTCCGACGGTTCGATCGGCACGGATTACGACGAGGTCGTCGCGGCCACCCAGCGCGCCGACCGCGGCGACGGCGTCGTGCTGCTCTACGACCTCGGCAGCGCGCAGATGACCGCCGAGCTCGCCGTCGAGTCGCTGGCCGACCCCTCGGCCGCCGTCGTCGCGGACGGCCCGCTGGTCGAGGGCGCCATCGCCGCGGCCGTCGCGGCCCAGG
>NZ_JAAGNB010001268.1:0-7496 GCF_010550475.1 Amycolatopsis sp. SID8362 | reverse complement strand
CTCGTGGTGTGGGGCGTGGCGTACGGCGCGGTGCCGGTGTGTTCGCAGCGGTGGTTCGCCCGCGAGGCGCCGGACGCGCCCGAGGCCGCGACCGTCCTGTTCACGGCGTCGTTCCAGGCCACGATCTCCGCGGGCGCGCTGGCGGGCGGGTTCGTGGTGGACGCGGTGTCGGTGCCGGCGGTGATGACCTGGGGCGGGGTGGCCGCGGTCCTCGCCGCGTTCGTGGTTCCGCTCCGGGTGTTCCGCTCGCCGGAACGCCGGGCTGTCCCGGCCGCCGAGTCCGGTGCGACGGTCGGGACATGGCTCCCGTGATGGCGGCGATCGTCGGCCCCGGCAACATCGGCACCGATTTGCTGGCGAAGCTGCGACGCAGTGAAGTGATCGAAGTCGGTTACGTGGTCGGTGTGGTCGAGTCCGACGGCCTCGAACGCGCGCGAGCGCAGGGGATCGCGGCGTCCGCGGAAGGCGTCGACTGGCTGCTGCGCCAGGACCCGTTGCCCGAGCTGGTGTTCGAGGCGACGTCGGCGAAGGCGCACGCCGCCAACGCGCCGCGCTACGAGGCGGCGGGCATCCAGGCGATCGACCTCACCCCGGCGCACCTCGGCCCGATGGTGTGCCCGCCGGTCAACCTCGGCGCCCACCTCGACGCCCCGAACGTCTCGATGATCACGTGCGGCGGCCAGGCCACCATCCCGATGGTGCACGCCGTTTCCCGCGTGACGCCGGTGCCGTACGCGGAGATCGTCGCCTCGGTGGCGTCGCGCGGCGCGGGTCCCGGCACCCGGGCGAACATCGACGAGTTCACGCGCACGACGTCGCAGGCGGTGGCCGAGATCGGCGGGGCCGGGCGCGGCAAGGCGATCATCATCCTCAACCCGGTCGAGCCGCCGATGATCATGCGGGACACGGTGTTCTGCGCGATCGGCATCGACGCCGACCGCGACGCGATCACCGCGTCCATCCACGAAATGGTGGCCGAAGTCCAGCAGTACGTCCCCGGCTACACCCTGCGCGCGGATCCGCAGTTCGACGACGCGCGGGAGGACTGGGACGGCCACGCGCGCGTCGGCATCTTCCTCGAAGTCCGCGGCAACGGCGACTACCTCCCGGAGTACGCCGGGAACCTGGACATCATGACCGCCGCGGCCGCGCGCGTCGGAGAGCTGATGGCGCGCGCGAAGCAGGAGGTGCCCGCATGACCCGCCCGGAACTGAAGCACGACGTCCGGATCGTCGACACGACGTTGCGCGACGGCAGCCACGCGATGGCCCACCGCTTCACCGAGCAGCAGGTGCGCGACACCGTGCGCGCGCTGGACCGCGCGGGCGTCGAGGTGATCGAGGTGACCCACGGCGACGGCCTCGGCGGCTCGTCGTTCACCTACGGCTTTTCCGCCGTCGACGAACTGAAGCTGATCGCCGCGGCGCGTGAAGAGGCTTCGCAGGCGAAGATCGCCGTGTTGCTCGTGCCCGGCATCGGCACGGCGGAGGACCTCCAGCGCGCCTTCGACGCGGGCGCGGAGATGGTGCGGGTGGCGACCCACTGCACCGAGGCCGACGTCTCGCCGCAGCACTTCGGCCTGGCGCGCGAACTCGGCATGGAAACGGCCGGCTTCCTGATGATGGCGCACCGGACGCCGCCGGAAGACCTGGCGAAACAGGCCCGGATCATGGTGGACGCGGGCTGCCAGGCGGCGTACGTGACGGACTCGGCGGGCGCGCTGCTGATGCACGAAGCGCGCGACCGGTTCGCGGCGCTGGTCGCGGAGGTCGGCGACACGGCGTGGATCGGCTACCACGGCCACCAGAACCTCTCGCTCGGCGTCGCGAATTCCGTGCTCGCGTACGAAGCCGGCGTCCGCTACATCGACGGCTCGCTGTGCGCGCTCGGCGCGGGCGCGGGCAACTCGCCGACGGAGGTCCTCGCGGCGGTGTTCGACCGCCTGGAGATCGACACCGGCCTCGACGTCGGCGCGCTGCTGGACGCGGCCGAGGAGGTCGTCCGCCCGTACCTGCACCGCTGGCCGAAGATGGACCGCAACGCGATCGTCCAGGGCTGGGCGGGGGTCTACTCGAGCTTCCTGCTGCACGCGGAGCGCGCGGCGGAGCGCTACGGCGTCCCGGCGCAGGCGATCCTGCGCCGCTGCGGCGAGCTGGCGCTGGTCGGCGGGCAGGAGGACATGATCATCGACGTCGCGGTGCAGCTGGCCGCGGAGGGCTAACCCGCGAAGCGGTCCAACGCCGCCAGCTTCCACGCGCGCTTGACGTCGCTCGCGCGGTGCCCGGACCGGTCGTCGACGAGCAGTTCGGCGCCCGGCCAGGCCCGCGCGAGCTCCCACGCCGTCGTCACCGGGCAGCTGAGGTCGAGGCGGCCGTGGATCAGCACGCCGGGGATGCCGGCCAGCCGTCCGGCGTCGCGGATCACGGCGCCTTCCTCGAGCCAGCCGGCGTTCGCGTAGTAGTGCGTGGTGAGCCGGACGAACGCGAGCGCGGCGTCGTCGAGCGGTCCACTGTGGACTTCGGCGCCCGGTTCGAGGGACAGCACCGTTTCCTCCCAGGCGATCCACGCCATGGCGGCGCGGTCCCGCTCACCGGGGTCGTTCACCAGCCGGGCGTACGCGCGCACGACGTCGTCGTCCCCGGCGCCGTCGCGGAAGCGCTGCCACGCCTCGGGGAAGAACCGGCCGGCCCCGCGGTAGAGCCAGTCGATCTCCGAGCGCCGCGTCGTGCTGATCGCGCTGAGGACGATCTCCGACACCCGGTGCGGGAAGCGTTCGGCGTACACCAGTGCGAGCGTCGCGCCCCACGAACCACCGGTCACCAGCCAGCGCTCGACGCCCAGGTGCGCCCGCAGCCGTTCGAGGTCGGCGACGAGGTGGTCGGTGGTGTTGTGCCGCAGGCTCGTCGCCGGGTCGCTCGCGTGCGGCAGGCTCCGGCCGCACCCGCGCTGGTCGACCAGCACGACGCGGTACCGGGCCGGGTCGAACATCCGCCGCATCCCCGGCGCGCAGCCCTGGCCGGGCCCGCCGTGCAGCACCAGCGCGGGCTTCCCGGCCGGGTTCCCGCAGGTCTCCCAGTAGATCCGGTGCCCGTCGCCGACGTCGAGGAGGCCGTGGTCGTAGGGCTCGATCGGCGGGTACACCGCACCATTGTCGCGGGCGCGCCGGAGGTGTCCCGGCGCGCCCCCGACGTCACGCCGGCTCGCCGAACCACCGTCGCAGCGCGGCGTCGAGCCCGGCGGTCCCGCCGTCCTCGCTCGCCCAGGCGATGAACCCGTCCGGCCGGATCAGCACGCCGGTGAGGCTCGATTCGTCGGCGCCCTTCGCGGTGAGCACGTTTACGCGCTCGCCCCAGCCGGCCGCCGCCTGCCGCAGCGCGGCGTCGTCGGCGAGGTCGAGCAGGAGTGCCTTGCCGTCCTGGAGGTGCTCGCCGAGGCGGGTCCCGTCGGCGAAGGCGAAGTCCGGCGCCCCGCGGCCGGTGAGGTCGTGGTCGCCGTCGAGTGGGTACCGGTGCAGCACCCCGGAGAGCTTCTTGGCCAGGTAGGTCGCGCCGTCGTCGGTGCGCAGCAGCTCGCCGACGACCTGGCGCAGCGCCTTCGTCCGGACGTCGCTGCGCATCAGCGCGACCTGCGCCCGCGTCCATTCGAGCACCCACTCGCCGATCGGGTGGCGCTCGGTGGTGTAGGTGTCGAGCAGGCCTTCGGGCGCCCAGCCCTGGATGGTCGCGGCGAGCTTCCAGCCGAGGTTTACGGCGTCGCCGATGCCCAGGTTCAGCCCCTGCCCGCCGAAGGGGGAGTGGACGTGCGCGGCGTCGCCGGCCAGCAACACCCGGCCCAGGCGGTAGGTGCTCGCCTGGCGCGCGTTGTCGGTGAAGCGCGTCGCGCTGTGCACCTTGAGCACCCGGACGTCGGCGCCGGACACCCGCCGGAAGCTGTCCTCGAGCTCCTGCGCGGTGACCGGGGCGTCCCGGTCCGCGGGCGGCCCGTCGAACTCGACGGTGAGCATCCGCCCGGGCATCGGCCCGTGGACGTAGAGCCCGCCGGTGCCGTGCTGCCAGCCCCCGGGCAGCTTGTCGGCCCCGCTGAGCTCGGCCATCGCCTGCCGCCCGGTGACGGCGGGGTCGGTGCCGGGGAACTCGAACCCGGCCAGCTTCCGGACCGGGCTGCGACCCCCGT
This sequence comes from Amycolatopsis sp. SID8362, assembly GCF_010550475.1. Taxonomy (NCBI): domain Bacteria; kingdom Bacillati; phylum Actinomycetota; class Actinomycetes; order Pseudonocardiales; family Pseudonocardiaceae; genus Amycolatopsis; species Amycolatopsis sp. SID8362. Next base: position 3,323 of record NZ_JAAGNB010001268.1, on the reverse strand, counting down.
CGCAGCCGACGAGCCAGCTCGCGCGCACCCGGTCGTCGCCCAGGTGCACCGTGACGCCGTCGTCGTCGGCTTCGAACCCGGTCAGCTCGACCCCGCGCCGGATCTCGACCCCGAGTTCGAGGGCACGAGCGGCGAGGATCGCCTCGACGGCCTGCTGCTGGATGACGACGACGCGCGACGCGGGCCCGACGTCCCGGAAGTCGGGATCCTCGAAGTCGACCCCGTTGGAGGCGACCATGATGCCCGCGAAGTGCCCGACGGGCATCGCCGGCTTCGGCCCGCCTCCGCCCCGCGACTTGAGGAACTCCTCGATCCGCGCGGCGTTCTGCCGCACGTTCTCGTCCATGGCGGGCAGCAGCCCCCGCCGGTAGAAGGCCTCGGCGGTCGTCATGTTGACCGACCCGGCCTTGATCGTCAGATCCGGCTCGGGCAGCCGTTCGACGACGAGCACGTCCACGCCCGCCAGCCGCAGTTCACAGGCCAGCATCAAGCCGACCGGTCCGCCCCCGGAGATCACCACATCCCTGTTCATGCCGCTGATGATGCCCTGAAACTTTTACCGAGTCAAACTTTATGCCGGGTCTATACTCTCGGCTCATGGCGGATCACGGACTGCGCGAGCGCAAGAAGCAGGCAACACGCCAGCTCATCTCGAACGTGGCCACCGGCCTCTTCATCGAGCGCGGCTTCGACCAGGTGACGGTGGCGGAGATCGCGGAGGCCGCGGGCGTCTCGAAGATGACGGTGTTCAACTACTTCCCCCGCAAGGAGGACCTCTTCCTGGACCGCCACGCCGACCGCCTGGCGGAGCTGACCACGGTGATCACTTCGCGGCCGGCGGGGGTCTCGCCGTGCGCGGCGTTGCGGGAGCACCAGCACGCACTGCTGGCTTCGGGTCATCCCCTGTCCGGCGCCATCGCGGGCGGGCCCGGGTTTTGGTGGGTCCTGACGTCGAGCCCGGCGTTGATGGCGCGGTGGTACGAGCAGGAGCGGGAGATCGCCGAGGCGTTCACTTCGGTGTTCGTCGAGGAGACGGGCGACGCGTTCCGCTCCCGGATGGTGGCGGGGCTGCTGACGACGGCGATCGCGACGGTCTTTTCGCACGCGATGGGGCGGATCATCGCGGGGGAGGATGCGGAGGTGGTGCGGCGGGAGCAGGTGGCGTTCATCGACGAGGCGTTCGACCTGGTGGAGAACGGCGTCGGTGATTTCCCGGGCTGATACCGACTGAATTTACGATTACACCCAGTTGGGTTCTATCGCGCCGGTTTATCTAAGTTTTTCGACGTTAGACCGGCAGCAAAGGTGACCTGTAGAATCTGTTGTGTCAGTGGGTCATCGTTGCCGCGTAACGTCGTCATGACATGCACCACGTCAATTGCGTTTTCGCGAACCGACGGCAGACTTCTGCTGCTGCCATCCAGGAGTAACCCGGTCAGTCGAACGGCCACTTTCTGTAGATCGTTAGTCTGCACGCTGTCGCCGATCCACTCGTCAATCAGTTCGTCAACTAGCGTTTTTGCGGCCTCTTTCTTGTTCATGGCCAGCAGTGTGCTGGCTACGTCGAACTTGGTCACCAGGGTGTGTGCATGAGTGGCCCCGATGATCCGCACTCTGTCTCGAAGAAGTGCTTGAAGGTGATGGAGAACTTCTTTGAGGGGGGCGCCGGATCGCCGTAGGGTGCCACCCTTGAGGTCCCGAATTTGTAGAACTCGTGGGCTTTCTATGCCGTATGCTCGTGCATACCTGTCATGCATCTTATCGAGCATTTCCAGTGCGGCGGCTGGGTTTATTTCGGAGACGAAGAACGCAATATAGTGACGGGCGAGCAGGGTTGAAATATGATTCTCGCCAAATACTTCAACGTGAACCGGCAGAGTCTTTCGCAAGAGGTTGATGGCAATTTCCGGGCTTCCGCAAACGCCGATCGCGTAGGCGTGCCAGCGGTTCGCGTCCACTGTGTCCCGGTGTTTATCGCCCAATACGTTGCTTAGATCTTCGATGAGTTCGGGAAATATCTCCAGTGCCTTAAATGTGTGCAACGAGTCTGCAAGACTCTCGGCAAGTGTCAGTCTTGCATTGAGTGTATCTTGGTGTAGATCTCCAAGTTTGATTCGTCGATCCTGAAGAATTTCTTCCAATGCGGCATTCGTATTGACCTGGTCGCCGTATGTGGCGTAAAGCTCGGCAGCTATTTCTGCGCCTGGAATATCGTGGCAAGCCGCTTCGCGAAAAGCCAATGTTGCGATGTGATGCTGAAATCTGCGTGCTGCGGCCTCTCCTATGCGAAATGCTTGCCAAGGGTCTACGCTTTTGAGAAGTGTTTGCCATGTCGCCAGTGGAACAAGGTCGAGTCCTGGTAGATCCACTAGGTAATCGAATGCGATGTAGTGGTCCGGCTGCTCAGAAGGTAGTAGCAAGCTGCTTGCGCCGTGACTGGTCCGCGTTGCCCACGCTAATGCCTCCTCGACGGATTCGGGGCGTAATACCTGGCCGCCGCGATCGTTGAGATAAGGGTGGCAGAGCTTGACCAGGAGGCTGAGAGATACCGGCTCGTCCATGCCTGCTCGGCGACAATCAACTGCGGCTGCCACCAGTGCGGCGCCGCGTGGATGAGCGCCTGGCGCCCACGCGGTGTGCCAGTTGCGAACGAGTTCCGGCCCCGCGGCGAGCACTTCTGCCAGGCCGAATTTCTCCGCATTGGGCAATGCGGCCCAGATGCGTGGGTCGTCATCACAGTCTCGGGCACGCGCGATCTCTTCGGCGGTCCAGCGTCGGGATATTTCCACCACGTCGGCTAGGTGTGATGTCCGGGGAGGTTGGTCAGCCGGGTGACCGGCGGCTTGCCGCCGGTTGCGCTGTGGGGTCGATGGTGATTGTAGAAGTGCAGCCAGTCCGGTAGCGCCGCCCGCCGCAGACTCTCGGACGGGTAGAAGCGGGCGTAGGCCCACCCGTCGGCCAGGGTCCGGTGGAAACGTTCGATCTTGCCGTTCGTCTGAGGCCGGTAAGGCCGGGTCCGTTTCGGGATAACGCCCAGCTCGGCGCACGTTTCGCGCCAAGCGTGGGACCGGTAGGCCGAGCCGTTGTCGGACAACACGCGTTCGACAGTCACGCCTAGATCGGCGAACCAGGCCACGGCCCGGCGCAGGACAGCGGTGGCAGTCACCGCGGTTTCGTCGGTGTGGATTTCGGCGTAGGCGACGCGGGAGTGGTCGTCGATGACGGTGTGCACGAACGCGGTGCCGGTGCGGGGCTTGTAGTCCGCGCCGCGGGGCAAGCCTGGCGTGGCGCGTTTGTTGCGCTCGCCTTGCTGCCGGCCGAGG
>NZ_JAAGNB010001215.1:0-8951 GCF_010550475.1 Amycolatopsis sp. SID8362 | reverse complement strand
ACCGCCGTGGCGCCCGGCGGCGGCGTCTCGTGGACGCGGGCGCGGCGGACCCGGACCAGTCCGGAGAAGCCGACGAAGACCTTCGGGCCGCGCCCCAGCAGCCAGACCCGCCGGTGCCCGGCCAGCAACAGCCGGTGGGCTTCGTCGAGGCGGACGCGCAGCCAGCGGCCGTCCGGCAGGCGGATGCCGACCGTCCGCCCGGCCGCGACCAGTGCGGTGACGTCCACCTGCCGGAACGCTTCCCGCTTCAGCCGCGTTTCGGGCACCCTCACGTACGCGCGGTAGAGCCACCACGCCTCGACCGAGCCGGCCAGCGCGAGCGTGCCCACCGGCAGCGCGACGCCGGCGCCGGTGAAGAACTGGGCGACGCCGAACACCAGGAACAGCCAGGACAGCACCCGCCGGTCGGCGGTGCTCCGGCCGATGCGGTCGAGGTACTCGCCGAAGATCGGCAGTGCCCCGGACGGCATCGCGGGGTCGAGTTCGAACGCCGGCACGCGTTCGGGAACCGGGACGATCTGCACGCTGGGCCCCCACCGTGTCGGCTTTGGTCACCGGCTTTTCGGTGAACCGGTCACCGGCGTTACCGGATACTCCGTTCAGCGGCACAGGAGCGTGACCCGGGTGACTACCCAGACCGTCGAATTCAGGTTAGGCTCACCTAAGTAGGAGGTGAGCCGTGACCCAGGCACCCGCATCCATCCGCCGCCCGCCGGCGCCGAACCCCGCCGAGCGCGCCAAGACGATCGCGACCCGCAACGGTCCCGCGTCCTTGCTGCCCACCTGCGAACGCGCCGGCCTCGACGGCGCGCGCGTCGTCCCGGTCCTGCACCACGTGCACCACAGCGGCAGCGTGAGCGTGCTGCTGGCCGACGACCACCCGATGGTCACCGCGGCGAAGCAGACCCAGCGCGGCGAGCTGGCCGTGATGGTCGAGCTCGCCGACCAGGCGCCGGTCGCGCTGCGAGAACCGATCCGCGGGCTGCTGTGGATCACCGGCTGGCTGCGGCCGCTCTCGCCGGTGTCGGCCCGCGCGCGAGCGGTCGCGATCGCCGAAACGCGGCCGGACGAGCGGCTGCTCGACGTCGGCCACGGCGTCACGCTGCTGCGGCTCACCCCGGCGTCGCTCGTGCTCGCCGACGCCGAGGGCACGCACTCGCTGCGCCCGCACATGTTCAGCGCCGCGCCGCCGGACCCGTTCCACGACTACGAGGCCCAGTGGCTGCGGCACCTGGAAAGCGACCACTCCGACATCGTCGACCAGCTGGCGAAGCACCTGCCGGCGGACCTGCGCGGCGGCCGGATCCGCCCGCTCGGCCTCGACCGGTTCGGGCTGCGGCTGCGCGTCGAATCCGAGGCGGGCGACCACGACGTCCGGCTGGCGTTCTCGAAGTCCGTCGACAGCCCGCCGCAGCTCGCGACGGAGCTGCGGCGGCTCGTCGGCTGCCCGTTCCTGCGGGGCGCGTCAGGCTAGTTCGGCGGGGAAGCCGCCCTTGGCGAGCGGGCCCCAGCTCTCGATGGTGATCCGGATGATGCTCTTGCCCTGCTTGACCATGGCTTCGCGGTATTCGTCCCAGTCGGGGTGCTCGCCGGAAATGGCGCGGAAGTAGTCGACGAGCGGCTCGACCGAATCCGGGATGTCCAGCACCTCGGCGGTGCCGTTCAGCTGCACCCACTGGTCGTTCCACTCGTCGGACAGGATGCAGGCCGAGACCTTCGGGTTGCGCTTGATGTTCACGATCTTGGCGCGCTTCGGGTAGGTCGAGATGACCAGCCTGCCCTCGGCGTCGACCCCGCAGGTGACCGGCGACAGCTGCGGCCCGCCGTCGGCCTTCGTGGTCAGCAGGATCGCGCGGTGGCGGGTGGACAGGAACTCGACCAGCGCGGCGCGGTCGACGGTTTCGTTGGTGGCGATGCTCCTCGGCATACCCCGAAGGTAGCGTGCGCACATGACGTTCACCGCGCGATCGTGGCTGGCCCCGGCCCGCCCCGAGTTCCCCGGGACGATCGAAGACCCGGCGGAGCGCCGCGCGATCAAGCTCGAGCTGGTGATCGTCTTCGGCATCACGCTCGGCCTGTCCGGCGTGCGCAGCCTGCTGTCCCTTGTGGACTCGCTGCTGCAGCCGACGCCGCTGGCCCAGCAGCAGGTCCAGCTCAACGTGCCCCAGGCCGCGGCGAGCCTGATCGACCTGCTCAAGCAGCTGCTCTCGGCCGCCCAGCTGGTCGGCTGGGGCGCGCTCGGGCTGTACTTCCTGTGGCGCGCCGGGGTCAAGCTCGCGCAGGTCGGGCTGGACCGCCGCACCCCCGGTCGCGACGCGCTGCTGACGCTCGGGCTCGCCGCGCTGATCGGGATCCCCGGCCTGGCGCTCTACTTCATCTCCTACCACCTGGGCTTCAGCCTGGCGGTGCAACCGTCCACATTGAACGACACGTGGTGGCGCCCGATCACGCTGACGCTCTCGGCGTTCGGCAACGCGTTCGCCGAAGAGGTCCTGGTCGTCGGCTACCTGCTGACGCGGCTGCGGCAGCTCGGCGTCCGCGAGAACAACGCCGTGTTCGGCGCCGCCGTGCTGCGCGGCTCGTACCACCTCTACCAGGGCTTCGGCGGGTTCGTCGGCAACCTGGTCATGGGCCTGGTGTTCGGCCGGTTGTGGCAGAAGACGAACCGGCTGTGGCCGCTCGTCGCCGCGCACACGCTGTTCGACTTCGTGTCGTTCGTCGGATATTCGCTGCTCAAAGGTCACGTTTCCTGGCTGCCGTGAATAGGATCGGGTGGTGAACGACGAAACGACACCTCCCCGGGTGGACAGCGAAGTCGGACCCCTGCGCGCGGTGCTGCTGCACCGGCCCGGCAACGAGCTCAAAAGGCTGACGCCCCGCAACAACGACCAGCTGCTGTTCGACTCGATCCCGTGGGTCGACCGGGCCCAGGCCGAGCACGACGCGTTCGCCGAAGTGCTGCGCAGCCGCGGCGTCGACGTTCTGCTGCTGGCCGACGCGCTCCGCACCGCGCTGGAGGACGACCGCGCCCACGCGGCGGGCGTCCACGCGGCCGTCGACGACCGGCGGCTCGGCGGCGACCTGGCCGACTCGCTGCGGTCGCACCTGTCGAGCACCGACGCGGCCAGCCTCGCCGAGGTGCTGATGGCGGGGATGACGTTCGAGGAGCTGCCGTCCGCGGAGGGCGCGTCGCTGGTGCGGATGATGAACCACCCGCACGACTTCGCCGTCGATCCGCTGCCGAACCTGCTGTTCACCCGCGACTCGTCGGCGTGGATCGCCGACCGGGTGGCGGTTTCGTCGCTGACCATGCCCGCGCGCCGCCGGGAAACCGCGGTGCTGGACCTGATCTACGCCTACCACCCGCACTTCCGGCACGCCGCGCGCGCGTACGGCGCGCATTCCGCGCCGATCGAAGGCGGCGACGTCATGCTGCTGGCCCCGGGCGTGCTGGCCATCGGCGTCGGCGAGCGGACGACGGCGGCGGGCGCCGAGTCCCTCGCCCGTTCGGTGTTCGCCGACGGCATCGCGCACACCGTGCTGGCGGTGCCGATCGAGCAGTCCCGCGCGACCATGCACCTGGACACGGTCTGCACGATGGTCGACGCCGACGCGGTCGTGATGTACCCGCTGGCACGCGACTCCCTGACGGCGTTCACGCTGCGCCCGACCGGCGACGGCGGCGTGAAGGTGGCCGGGCCGGCGCCGTTCCTGGTGGCCGCGGCCGAAGCGATGGAGATCGACCGGCTGCGCGTCATCGACACCGGCCTCGACCCGGTGACCGCCGAGCGCGAGCAGTGGGACGACGGCAACAACACGCTCGCGCTGGCCCCGGGCGTCGTCGTGGGCTACGAGCGGAACGTCGAGACGAACGAGCGCCTGGAGGCGGCCGGCATCGAGGTGCTGCCGATCGCGGGCTCGGAGCTGGGTTCCGGCCGTGGCGGGCCGCGTTGCATGTCGTGCCCGATCCGCCGCGAACCGTTGCGATAAACGAAGTAAGCCTCCCTAAATGCGCACAACAATTTAGGGAAGGCTTACTTAAATTAGGCACGTCTTCTTTAGGAATGGTAACCCTAATAGGGGGCGGATCACCAGTCCCGATTGGCATTCCCGCCAATCTTGATCTATTCTGGTCTGCATGGCCCTCACCAAGAAGAAAGAACCGCGCTCGAAGTTCTACGAACTGCTGCAGGCGCAGATCCACAACGAGTTCAACGCGTCCCAGCAGTACATCGCGCTCGCGGTGTGGTTCGACGCCGAGGACCTGCCGCAGCTGGCGAAGCACTTCTACAAGCAGTCCGTCGAAGAGCGCAACCACGCGATGGCGCTCGTGCAGTACATGCTCGACCGCGACCACCACGTCGAAATCCCCGGCACCGGCGAGGTGCGCAACGACTTCTCGAGTGTCACCGAGCTCATCGAGCTGGCGCTGGAGCAGGAGAAGGAGGTCGCCGCCGACATCTCCGCGATGACGAAGGCGGCGCGGGCCGAAGAGGACTACATCGGCGAGCAGTTCACGCAATGGTTCCTCAAGGAGCAGGTCGAAGAGATCTCCCAGATGAGCACGCTGCTGAACGTCGTCAAGCGCGCGAACGGCAACCTGTTCGAGGTCGAAAACCACCTTTACCGCGAGTCGGTCGGCGACGCCGGCGCCGACTCCCAGATGCCGCCCGTGGCCGGCGGCGCACTCTAGGACTTGGTGACGGAAGCCCGGGCCCTCCCCCTGTGGATGGCCCGGGCTTCCGCGTGCGTCCGGCCGATCAGCCGGCGCAGTCCTGGTTGACGCTCATCAAGCTCGTCTGCGCGACTCCCGCGGCGCCGAGCAGGAAGTGGTAGTCGGCGGCCGCGCTCGCCGGGGCGACGACGCCACCGGTCTCGTCCTTGGCCGCGGGGTAGGCGGCGAGCACCTGCTCCTTGGTGGCTCCGGCGCCGACGCCTTCGGGCGTGTGCGCGACGACGTCCGGGGTCACGACGACCAGCCCGACGGCCTTCGAAATGACGACGCTCGCGGCGGCGGGGACACCGCTGCCGTCCACCTTGTAGACGGTGCAGCTCGGCCCGGCCTGCGCCTCGCTGAGGGTCACGGCCTGCGCGGCGACGTCGGCTTCGGACATGCCGAGCTTGAGCCGGCCGAAGCCGTCCGCCGCCAGCAGCGGCCCGGTCGACACGCCCGGCAGCGCCGTCGGCGGGCGCGACGAGGACGGCCGCGGCGGCTTCGACGTCGGCGTGGCCGCCGGGACGGAAACCTCGATGCTCTGGGTCCCGGTCGGCCCGGGCGCGGACGGCTGCGGCGATCGGCCCGCCGTCAGGTTTTCGGGGGGTTTGACGCTGAGGTCGGAGCCGTCGGCGGACATCACCGCGGTGCCGTCCTCGGTGTGGATCCGGACCATCGTCAGCCCGGCCGAGACGACGACCACGGCCGCGGCGACACCGGTGACGGCCTGCAGGTTCCGGCGACGGCGACGACGCCGTCCCGCGCCCGCGACGATGGCCGCACCCGCTTCCGGTGGCGGCGGCAGGTCCAGCCGCTCATCGGCGAACATCGCGCGCAGGCGCTGCTCCAGCTCGTCCTCGGAGATGTTCAACCCGCGTCACTCCCTTCGCCTTCGTTGCCGGTCGCCTTGAGTTTCGTCCGCAGCGACGTGATCGCCTTGCTGGCCTGGCTCTTGACGGTGCCCTGCGTGACGCCGAGGGCCCCGGCGATCTCCGCTTCCGAGAGACCTTCGTAGTAACGCAGCACCATCACCGCGCGTTGTCTCGGCGGCAGCGTCCGTAACGCACGCCACAGCGGCTCGTGCTCGAACGGGTCGGCCGGCACGTGCGGCGTGGTGTCCGGCAGGTCCGCCACGAGGTTCTCGCGGCGCGTCCGGCGCCAGCGGCTGACGTGCGCGTTCGCCATCGACCGGCGGACGTAGGCCAGCGGGTCACCGGTCTTCTCGTGCACGTGGTGCCAGCGCGAGCCGATCTTCTCCAGCACGGTCTGCACCAGGTCGGCCGCGTCGTGCGGGTTGCCGGTGAGCGCGTGCCCGTACCGCAGCAGGCCCGGCAGGGTGGCCTGCACGAAGTCGCCGAAGTCGGTGAACTCACCCGGCAACGTCGCGGCCCTCCCTCGGCCTGCGCTGGCCACCCAGGTCTCTCTCCCGGTGAAGACGGGTGCCGCAGCGGTCACCGTATCGCCTCCCATCGGGGTCGGGTAGCCAGAAGCCGAGTCGCTTTCTCCCCCAACACGCATCACAGCCCCCTCAGGTTGCCTGCGTTCCCACCCGAATCCGGGCGGTCCGATCTGCCCACGTCAGCGGTGCGCGAGCGCGGGCGGCAGCCGGAAACCGCCGCCGTCCACCTCGCCGAACTCGTGCACGCCGACGACCGCGGCGTGCGGCAGCGGGCCGTACACGTGGGGAAACCAGACCCCGGCCGGGTGCGGCGGCTCGCCGTCCTCCCAGCGGACCGGGACGCCGACCTTCCCCGGGTCGATCTCGAGCAGCACCAGATCGGTGCGGCCCCGGTAGAGCGCGTTGGCCGGCAGGTGCGCCGTGCCGAAGTCGGAGCAGTGGATGAACCCGACGTCGTCCAGCGACGGCGGCCGGTACTCCCCGCCCTCGCCCACTTCGGCCCAGTCGGCCGCCCCGCAGATGTGGAGTATCACGCCGAGAATCGTCCCACCGGCACGGTCGGGCGGCGGTGTCTCGTGCGCCACAAAACCCCTGGTTGAACGCTCACGGAGTGGTCGGACACCCCGTGAGCGCCGGTCAGCGCAGGGTGAGCTGACGGCCGATGAGGCCGTCACGGGCGCGCCGCTCGGTGGCGTTCAGCGGCTCGTCGTCGAGCGACTTGAGCGCGGTCTCGAGGCGGGCGCCGAGGGCGTCCTTCGCCTCGGCCCACTCGCGGGCGTGGGCCTCGGGGTCGAGGTCCCAGACGGGGACCAGCAGGCCGTGGGCCCGGAACGAGCCCGCGTACCGCGTGCCCTCGCCGAGCCCGAGCTCGCCGGCCGCGGACAGCCGAGCCAGCGCCTGGAGCAGCAGGTTCTCCGGCTCCGGACGCACCCAGCGCAGGTGCGCCTTCTCGCCGGCGAGGACCCAGTAGGCACCCGCGCCGAGCCGCTCGGTGGGCATGATCGCGGCGTTCGCGCGCTCGAGCGACACCGCGACGTCCCCGGTGGCGTCGGCGTCCTCGGGCAGCCACCACGCGAAGTCGGTGTGCAGCGTGACGTCGAGTTCGGCGCTCGGGGCCAGCAGGTCCTGCAGCCGGGCGTGCTCGTCGGCGGCAGGCGGCGTGGTCGTGTCCGGCACGCCGAGGACGTCGCCCTCCTTGGCGTCGAGCAGCCACTTCAGCGACCGGCCGAGGTCACGGCTGATGTCGGAGGACCGGGTCTGGACTTGCAGCCCGAGGTAGCGCTCCCCGTCCGACCGCACGAACGCGGCAGCCGCCATCGGCAGCACCGTGCCGAGCGTGACGTCCCCGCCGTCGGCGAGGGTCAGCTTCGCCGTCGCGGACGGCACGAACTCGCGCAGCGCGATGAGCTCGGGCTCCGCCGCCAGCCCCTCGAACGGCTGACCGACGAAGACGTCGCGCACCTTCGGCTTGCGGTCCGACGCCTGCTTGGGACCCTTCTTGCGCGCGCCCTTGCCCACTGCTGCCTCCTCTGGCTCGGCCTGGAACGCTATCGAAGGGCTAGTCTCGCGACGTGTTCGACCCCCGCGATCCCGAGTTCCTCGAAGACCCGTACCCGGCCTTCGCCGCCCTCCGCGCCCAAGGCGACGTCCATTTCCACGAAGGCCTCGGCATGGCCATCGCGGTGTCGCACGCGGCTTCGTCGGCGGTGCTGCGCCACCGCGGGCTGGGCCGGATCTGGCAGGACGCCCAGCCGCTGGAGCGGTTCGCCTCGTTCAACCTGCTGCACCGCAACTCGCTGCTCGAGAACGAGCCCCCGGCACACACCCGCCTCCGCCGCCTGATCGCGGGCGCCTTCGGCCGCGGCCACGTCCAGCGCCTGCGCCCGATGGTCGCTTCGCTGGCTGCCGACATGGTCGACAACCTGGCCGCCGCGATCGCCGCCGACGGCAGCGCCGACCTGCTCGAGCACCTCGCCCAGCCCCTGCCGGTCGCGGTGATCGCCGAGCTGCTCGGCGTGCCCGGCTCGGACGGGCCGCGGATGGTCGAGCTGTCCAACGCCATCGTGAAGATGTACGAGTTCGGCCGCCCGGAGTCGGACCGCGACGCCGCCGAGCAGGCCTCCGCCGAGTTCGTGTCGTACGTCCGGTCGGTGGCTTCGACCCGCGCCGCAGCGCCCGGCGACGACATCATCAGCGACCTCCTGCGCAGCGAGCTGACGCCCGACGAGCTGGTGGCCACCGCGGTGCTGCTGCTGATGGCGGGCCACGAAGCGACGGTGAACGTGCTCGGCAACGGGATCACGGCGTTGCTGACGCACCGCGACCAGTGGGAGCGGCTGCTGGCCTCACCTTCCTTGCTGGATTCGTGCGTGGAAGAGCTGATCCGGTTCGACGCCCCGCTGCAGCTGTTCGAGCGGACGGCCACCGAGGACGTGTCGATTCGCGGGTATGTCGTTTCGGAGGGGCAGAAGATCGGCGCGTTGCTGGGTGCGGCGGCGCGGGATCCAGAGGTGTTCGACGAGCCGGATCGGCTGGATATCGGGCGGATGCCCAATGCGCATCTGGGGTTCGGGATGGGGATTCACTATTGCGTGGGGGCCCCTCTGGCTCGGGTGGAGATTTCTGCTGCGTTGAGTGCTTTGGTGGAGAAGGTGCCGGGGTTGCGGTTGGTGGAGGCTCCGCCGCGGCGGCCGGAGTTCGTGATTCGCGGGTTGAAGGAGTTGCGGGTCACGGTGTGAGGCCGGCGCGGGGCCGGCGCCGGGCGGGGCGGGGCGCGTGTGGTGGGCCGGGCGGAGGTGCGGACGCCGGAGGCAGCGGACGACGGTTGCGCTGGAGGCT
>NZ_JAAGNB010001160.1:0-31387 GCF_010550475.1 Amycolatopsis sp. SID8362 | reverse complement strand
GCCCGCGGCCGAAGCGCCGGCCCGGCCGGCGACCCCGCCGCCGCCCGCGCGGCCCAAGGTCACGACGAGCGAACCGGACATCCCGCTGCCCCCGGAGCCCTCCGACGAGGACGACGAGGACCTCTACAACGAGGACGCCAGCCCGGCCCCGCCGCCGCCCCCACCGCCGCCGGACCAGGACCCGGACGAGGTGGCCCGCAAGCTCATCTCCGACCACCTCGGCGCCCGCCCCCTGGACTGACCCGGAGGCTCGGGCAGGAGCTCAGGACGCCAGGTAGGCCTCGATCGCCGCGGCGATCGAGGCCGCGTACTGCTGACGGCCGTCCGCGCTCGTCATCCGGGCCGCCTCGGTCGCGTTGCGCATGTTGCCGCACTCCACCAGGGCCGCCGGGCGGGTCGACAGGTTCAGACCGGCCAGGTCCGTGCGGGCCGACAGGCCGTTGCCGCCGATGTAGTTCGACGTGCTGAAGCCGCCCGTGCGCATCGTGTCGCGCAGCACCTCCGCCAGCCGCAGGGAAGGCGCGCCCTGTGCGGCGTTCAGCGGCGGGGACGAATACGCGACGTGGAAGCCGTTCGCGCCGGCCGCGGTCGAGCCGTCGGCGTGGATCGACACGACGGCGTCCGCGTTCGCCTCGTTGCCGATCGCCGCGCGGCGGTCGACGCAGGGGCCGACGCCCGTGTCGTCCTGTCGCGTGTAGACGACCCGGATTCCCTTGGCGGCCAACGCGTCCCCGACCCGCCGGGCGACGTCGAACGTGAACGCGTGCTCCGGGTAGCCCGCGTTGGTCGAGGTGCCGGTGGTGTTGCACGGCTTGGTCTGCCCGCGTCCGGCGGGCACCTGGCGGTTGATCTCCGCCGGGTGGGACGCGTTGCCGCCGTTGTGCCCGGGATCGAGCACGACGACCTTCCCCGGTGCGGGAGGCGCGACCGGGGAAGTCGGCGGAAGCGGTACGGAGGACGATGGCGTGACCGTCGTCGGCGTCGGCGTGATCGTCCGCGTCGTCACGGGGGCGGGTGCCGGGGCCGCCGGGATGTCGCCGGAGCAGCCCGTGAACAGCAGGGCACCGGCCAGCAGGAGGGGGACAATCGCGCGTCGCACGGCGACCACGGTGCCACAGCCGGGCACCCCGCGTGGCGCGACTACCCTGGTGGGGACACAGGCGTGCAGAGAGGACCGAGTGCGATCATGGTGCAACCCGGCGGTGGCTTCGACATTTCCCAGCTGATGCAGCAGGCCCAGCAGATGCAGCAGAAGCTCGTCGAGGCCCAGGAAGAGCTCGCCAACACCGAGGTCACCGGCAGCGCCGGCGGCGGGCTGGTCACCGCGACCGTCTCCGGTGACAGCCAGCTGAAGAGCCTGCAGATCGACCCGAAGGTGGTCGACCCGGACGACGTCGAGACGCTGTCCGACCTGATCGTGGCGGCGGTCCGCGACGCTTCGGCGAGCGCGCAGAAGCTCACCGAGCAGAAGCTCGGCCCCCTGGCCGGCGGGCTCGGCGGCGGTGGCGGCATGCCGGACCTCGGCAGCCTCGGCTTCGGCGGCTGACGAACTTGTACGAAGGTGTCGTCCAGGACCTGATCGACGAGCTCGGCCGGCTGCCCGGGGTCGGGCCGAAGAGCGCCCAGCGGATCGCGTTCCACCTGCTGGCCACCGACCCGGCCGACATCGCGCGGCTGCAGGACGTGCTCGGCAAGGTCAAGGAAGGCGTGCAGTTCTGCGAGATCTGCGGCAACGTCTCCGAGCAGCCGACCTGCCGCATCTGCCGCGACGAGCGCCGCGACCTCACGGTCATCTGCGTGGTCGAGGAGCCGAAGGACGTCCTGGCGGTCGAGCGCACGCGCGAGTTCAAGGGCCGCTACCACGTCCTGGGCGGCGCGCTCGACCCGTTGTCGGGCATCGGGCCGGAGCAGCTGCGGATGCGCGAGCTGCTCAAGCGGATCGGCGAGCACGACATCACCGAGATCATCATCGCGACCGACCCGAACACCGAGGGCGAGGCGACCGCGACGTACCTCGTCCGGATGCTGCGCGACTTCCCGGGCCTGACCGTCACGCGGCTGGCATCGGGCCTCCCGATGGGCGGCGACCTCGAGTTCGCCGACGAGCTGACGCTCGGCCGGGCGCTCTCGGGCCGCCGCGCGCTCTAAGCGGCGTCGAAGCGGCGCAGGTCGTACAGGTCCATCAACCTGATCACCTTGTTCGCGTACTCCGGGTCGGTGGCGTACTTCCGCGCCACCGCCCGGACGAACGCGTCCGGATCGTCCCGCACCGGCAGCGCCGCCGCGTAGTTCGACGAAGTCGTCAGCAGCCGCCCGTAGTCGCGGAACGAGTCGTGAATCGACGCGTACGAGCGGAAAAACGCATCCACCGGATGGCACGGCGCCGGAACGCACTCCGTCGTCGGGTAGGCAGCGCACCGCACCGCGATGGGTCCCGGGCTCGTCGGCGTCACGCACTTGAAGCCGAAGTGGTTCAGCTCGTTCACCGACAGCCGGCTGCGGCCCCAGTTCGACTCCAGGATCGACTGCGCCACCGTCACGGACGCCGGGATGTCGTACGCCGCGTGGATCGCGCGGGCGATCGGGCCCGCCGAAGCGACGTATACATCCTGGAAGCCCGACGAAAGCGCCGCGTCACGCACCGACGCCTGGTCGATGGGCGGCGGGACCACCGCCAGCAGCGCCGCCAGTCCGATGTGGATCATGGCGACACTCTGCCCGGCTCACCCCCGGGAAAATCCGGAGGTCACCCGAACGAAGGACTCAGCAGTAGCTGAGCTGGGCGAGGGTGTCGACGACGATCTCCGACGGGTGGTACTTGTCCATCCAGGACTCGCCGCGGCGGTTCTCGTACGTGTCGAGGAAGTTCTGCAGCTTGTCGCCGCGCATTTCGGTCAGCACGACCGTCTCGCCGAGGTGCTGGGGGGTCTCCGTGCGCTCGCGGTGCACCGCGCAGGGGAGGCCGAGGTAGTAGCACTCCGCCGACAGGCCGCCCGAGTCGGTGACGACGTACTCGGCGCGCGCGACCAGCGGCAGGAACTTCAGGTAGCGCATCTTCGGCTGGACGATGAACTGGTCGTCGAAGATGTTCCCGATGCCCAGCGCGCGGATCTTCTCGCGCTCCGGCGCGCCCGCCATGTACAGGATCGGCATCTTGCGGCTCTGCTCGCGCAGGATCTCCAGTGCCTCGCGGTACTTGTCCGGGCGCGAAACCAGCTCGAAGCGGTGCAGCGTCGCCAGGCCGAACTTCTCCGGCAGGTTCGGCACGTCCAGCGGCCCGTTGATGGCCAGGCGCATCGCGTCGATCGCCGTGTTCGCCTCGGTGTCGACGACGACGCCGCGGGCGTTGCGGAGGTTGTTGACCTCGCGGATGCTCGGCGCGAAGTGGATGTCGACGATCTTCGCCGCGATCTTGCGGTTCAGCTCCTCCGGCAGCGGCGAGAGGATGCTGCCCGAGCGGGCGCCCGCCTCGACGTGCCCGACGCGGGACTTGAGGATGCGCTTCCCGATCAGCGAGCCGTACGGCGTGGTGAACGTGTCGCCGTGCACCAGCACCAGCGGGGGACGGCCGTCCTCGGTGAGCGCGGCGCGCAGCTCGTGGCGGCGGCTCCAGGCGGTCCGCAGCACCTGCGCGGCCCAGCCGGGCACCTGCGCCGGCGACTCGAGGTTGTGGGCCTTGTCCTCCGGCACCAGCCAGACGTCGGGCGCCGGCATGTTCAGGTCCGCCAGAACGTCCGCGACCTCGTCGACGTGCTGGGCGGTGAACCAGATCTTCGGCCGCATCCCGCGCTCGCGGATCCCGTGGTAGACGGGCGCGATCTTGATCAGTTCCGCGGTGGTGCCGAGAATGAAGGAAATCACCGGAGAGGCCCATTTCTGGTCGGGTGCGGTGGCGTAAGGATACTGGCCGACCCCCCGCGGGGGCCGCCGGGTAGCCTCGGCACGGTGAGTGCGAACCCGCTCCTCCCCTCGCTCAGCGTCGTGATCCCGGTCTACAACGAGCAGGACTGGATCGAACGCAGTGTCGGCGCGCTGCTCGCTTCGGCGTCGGCCGCGAGCTGGCCGATCGAGGTCGTCGTGGTGGACGACGGCAGCACCGACGCCACGCCGTCGCGGCTCGACGACCTGCGCGAACGCCACGGCATCACGGTGCTCACCCAGGCCAACGGCGGCCGCTTCGAGGCCAGGAGCGCGGGCATCGCCAAGTCGTCCGGCGAGTGGATCGCGCTGCTCGACAGCCGCGTCATCGTCGACGAGCACACCCTGACGTTCCTGCGCGACCAGCTCGTGGACCACCCCGAGCGCGCGGTCTGGAACGGCCACATCAACGTCGCTTCCGAGCACAACCCGTACGCCGGGTTCATGGCCGGGCTGGTCAAGGTGCCGTGGCGCAAGTACTGCGCGAACCCGCGGCTGATGTCGTACGGCATCGAGGAGTTCGACGTCTACCCGAAGGGCACCACGTTCTTCTGCGCCCGCCGCGGGCTCCTCGAAGGCTCGGTGACGGCGTTCGCGTCGCTGTTCGACGACATCCGCTTCGCCAGCGACGACACCCGCATGCTGCGCTGGATCGCCGAGCGCGAGCGGATCTGGCTGGCTCCCGAGCTGTCCGCGACCTACAACGGGCGCGACTCCTTCAAGAAGTTCACGCAGCAGGCGTACTTCCGCGGCACGACCTACGTGGACTCCTACATCGCTTCGCCCGGCCCGGCCCGCAACGCCCTGTTCGGCGCGCTCGCGGCCGGTGTCCTCGGGCTCGCCTTCGCCGCGAAGAAGCCGAAGACGACGCTGGCCGCCGGGGTGCTCGGCGCGGTCGCGGCCGGCGAGGTCGTCAAGAAGTGCGGTGCGACCGGCCCCGAGGCCCGCGCGGTCACCAAGCTGCTGCCGGTGTTCGCCGGCGGCTTCGGCGCCGGTGTCCTGCGTGGACTGGCCATGGCCGTGCGGACCAAGCTCCGCCGCCGATGAGCAGCGCGGACGTGGAAACCCCGGCCGCGACGAGCAGCGGACGCACCACCGCGGGCAGCCTCGGCGGCTCGCTGATCGTGTCGATCGGCCTCGGCTACGTCCTCACCGTCGCCTGCCAGCGCCTGCTGCCCCCGCAGGACTACGCCGTTTTCGTCACCTTCTGGGGCCTGGTGATGGGCCTCGGCAGCACGCTCTCGCCGCTGGAGCAGGAGCTCTCGCGCCAGTCGGCCGTGGCCGCGCTGACCGGGGGCAGGGCGGGCCGCCCGGCGTTGCGCGCGGTCGCCGTCGGCATGCTGGTCGCGGCCGCTTTTTCGCTTGCACTGCTGATCCCGCCGATCAACGAGAAGCTCTTCCACGGCGACTGGTCGCTGGCCGTGATCGTGCTCTGCGGCGGCGTCGCCTTCGCCTGCCAGTTCGGCACCCGCGGCCTGCTCATCGGGCAGCACAAGGTGAAGGCCTTCTCGCTGCTGGTGGTCGCCGAACCGGCGATCCGGGCGCTCGTGCTGGGCGCGCTGGTCGTCTCGGTCGCGTACAACGTCGTCTCGCTGGCCATCGCGGTCGCCGCCGGGTCGTTCGCCTGGCTGCTGTTCGCCCGCCCGGCCCGGCAGCTGCTCGACGTCCACGTCGAAGGCGACGGCTGGGGCGTCACCGGCCGCCGGATGGGCATGCTGCTGGTCGGCGCGGCGCTGACGGCCGCGGTCATCACCGGCTACCCCGCGCTGGTCGGCCTGCTCGCCCCGGGCGGGGACGGCGACCGCGTCGGCTCCCTGTTCGCCGCGCTGGTCATCGCGCGGCTGCCGCTGACGCTGATCGGGCCGGTGCAGTCGCTGGCCGTGCCGTTCGTCGTCCGGCTCTCGGTCACCGAGGAGGGTCGCCGCCGGCTCCGCCGCGTGCTGGCCCTCGGTGCCGCCGCGGCGCTGGTGCTGGCCGCGCTCGGCGCGCTGGTCGGGCTGTGGCTCGGCCCGTGGGCGGTGCGGTTCGTCAGCGGGCCGGAGTACGACATCGACGGCTGGTCGGTCGCCGGGCTCGTCTGGTCGTCGGTGCTGCTGGTGCCGATGCAGCTGCTCACGGCCGTGCTCGTGGCCCGCACCCAGGCCCGGCTCGTGCTGCTCACCTGGGCCGTCGTCACCGGCACCGCGTCCCTCCTGCTGGTGCTGCTGCCCGGCGACACCGTGTTCCGCGCGGTCGTCGCGCTGGCCGCGGCGCCGACGCTCGGCCTGGCCGTGGTGCTCGCGTTCGTCCTCCGGAAAGCGCCGGAAACGGTCTCGGGGACAACCCCGGGCACCGGTGAAACGTCTTCGTAGCGGCCCAGTAAGGTGCGATGCGAACCCGCCGGTGGGGACGGGAAACGGCGTGAAACGCCGGTAAGGTTTGGACTGCGAATTCGATGAACGTGCTACTCGTTTTGCTCGCGTTCTGGTTGCCGGGTCTGGTGTTCGGTGCCGCGATCCGGCTGCGCGGCTGGACGCTGGCCGCCGCCGCGCCGATGCTCACGTTCGGCCTCGTCGCCATCGGCATCCCGGTGCTCGGCCGCTTCGGCATCCGCTGGTCGCTGCTGAACGTCGCGCTGTGGACGCTCGTGCTGTCGGCCATCGGGTTCGCGCTGGCCTTCGCCGTGACCCGCTACACGCGCCGCCGCCACCCGGACTGGGAGGAGCCCGAGCGGCCCGAGCGCAGCGTCCGCGACCACGTCCTGATCGGCCTCGGCGTCCTCGCCGGCGTCGGCATCGGCACCGTCACGTTCCTCCGCGGCATCCGGAACATCGGCAACGTCCAGCAGGGCTGGGACGCGCCGTTCCACGCGAACCTGGTCCGCTGGATCGCCGAGCACGGCGACGCCCGGCCCTCGACCGTCGGCACGATCGCCAACCTGCCGAACGAGACGCACTACTTCTACCCGGACACCTACCACGCGCTGCTCGCCCTGGTCTTCGGCAAGGGCGGCCTGACGATCATGCCGACGCTGAACCTGGCGGCGCTCGCGGTCGTGCTGACCGTGCCGCTCGGCGTCGCCGCGATGTGCCACGCCTGGCGGATGCCCCCGATCGGGGCGGCCTCGGCGGCCGCGGTGTCGGCCTGCTTCTCGGTCTTCCCGTACGACTCGCTGTGGCGCGGCCCGCTGTGGCCGTTCGTCGCCGGCGTCGCCCTGATCCCGGCCATGCTCGCGGTCGCCCGGCACCTGCTGGAGCCCCGCGCGATCGCCGGCCCGGTCGCCATCGGCGTCGGCGTCGCCGGCCTCGCCGGCCTGCACACCAGCGTCGTTTTCGTCGTCATCGTCTACTTCCTGCTGATCCTCGCCGCGGTGGTGTTCCGCTTCGAGGCGATCACCTGGCGCCGCTCGCTGCCGTCGCTGGTCGCGACCGTCGTGCTGGCCGCCGCGCTCGGCATCCCGGTGGTGCTCCCGTCGCTGTACAACGCCGGCGGCGTGACCAGCGCGTACTGGGCGTCCGAAGCGACCGTGACCGGCGCGGTCGGCGAGACGATCACGTTCTCGCCGATGGCCGCGTTCCCGCAGTGGTGGATCGGCATCCCCGCGATCATCGGCGTCTTCCTGCTGGTCAAGCACCGCCGGATGCTGTGGATGGTCGGCGCGTACGTCGTGCTCGGCGGGCTGTTCGCCGCGACCGTCTCGCTCGAGACCGACCTGATCCACACGCTGAGCAGCCCGTTCTACAACGACAACTGGCGGGTCGCGGCCCTGGTGCCGCTGGCGGGCTGCGTCGCGTTCGGCGAGTTCGTGCACACGGCGTCCGGCTGGTTCGCCGAGAAGGTCGCCCCGCGCCTGCCGAACCTCAAGCCCGCCACGCTCACCCTGGTCGGCGTCCTGGTGCTCGCGCTGGTCGTCGGCGGGCTGAGCCGCGGCGGCTACATCGGCCGCAACGCCGCCCGCCTGCAGCTGAACTACAGCGGCGGCCCGACGGTCAGCAAGGACGAAGAGGCGGCGTTCACCTGGCTCGCGCAGCACACCGCGCCGGGCGAGCGCGTGCTGAACGACAAGGCCGACGGCTCGGTCTGGATGTACGCGCTGGCCGGCGTGATGCCGACGCAGTGGAACTTCTACGGCGCCGAGTTCGACACCGACGCGGGCTACCTGAGCGTCTTCGCCAACGACGTCGAGAAGTACCCGAAGGTGCGCGAGCTGCTCACCGACCTGAAGGTCCGCTACGCCTTCGTCGGGGCAGGCAAGGTGACCCCGACGACGCAGAACGACGTCGGTCTCCAGCACCTCGACAGCAGCCCCGGCTTCAAGCTGGTGTACCGCAACGCGGGCGCGAAGATCTACGAGATCGAGGGCCAGCAGGGCGTCGTCACGGCCGGCGCCGCGCCCGGGTCCGCGGCCGGTAACGGGCAGTGAAAGGCTAAAGTGATCGCGTGTCCACCACCTCCGTGACCAGCCGCCGGGTGCTCATCGTGATGCCCGCGCTCAACGAATCGGCGAGCGTCGCTTCGGTCATCGCGCAGGTCAAGCGGGCATTGCCGGACGGCGATCTGCTGGTCGTCGACGACGGCTCGGTGGACGACACCGCGCAGCTGGCCCGCGCGGCCGGCGCCGAGGTGGCCCGGCTCGCGGTGAACCTCGGGGTCGGCGGCGCGATGCGCACCGGCTTCCGGTACGCCGCCGCCCGCGGCTACGACGTCGTCGTGCAGGTGGACGCGGACGGCCAGCACGACCCGGACGAGCTCGACGCGCTGCTGCGCGGCCTGGACGACGCGGACATCGTGATCGGCTCCCGGTTCGCAGGCAAGGGCGCCTACAAGGCCAGCGGGCCGCGCAAGTACGCGATGGTCGTGCTGTCGCTGGTGTTCTCGCGGCTGGCGAAGACCAAGCTCACCGACGTCACGTCGGGGTTCAAGGCGATGGGCCCGAAGGCGATCCGGCTGTTCGCCGGCTACTACCCGGCGGAGTACCTGGGCGACACGGTGGAGTCGCTGGTCATGGCCATCCGGGCCAAGCTGACCATCAAGGAGATCCCGGTCATCATGCGCGAGCGCGCGGGCGGCACGCCCAGCCACTCGCCCGTCAAGTCGGCCGTCTACCTGGGCCGCGCCGGCCTCGCGCTGCTGCTCGCGCTGGTCCGCCGCCGCCCGGCCGTCGACTCCTCAGACTCGGCATAAGGAGCTACCGAAGATGGTCGGTTGGCGCATCCTCAGCATCGTCATCGCATGCTTGGTGCTCTTCGTCGTCATCGAGATGATGCGGCGGCGCAAGCTCCGCGAGAAGTACGCGGGTGTGTGGCTGATCGTCTCCATCGGCGTCGTCGTCTTGGCCGTGGTCCCGTCGGCCGCGGATTTCCTGGCCAAGCTGACCGGGGTGGAAACCCCGTCCAACTTCGTCTTCCTCCTGGCCGGCGTCGTGCTGGCGCTCGTGTCGCTGCACCTGTCCACCGAGGTCGGGCACCTCGAGGAAGAGGTGCGCACGTCGGTCGAGGAGATCGCGCTGCTGCGCTGCGAGCTGGAGGACACCCGGCGCGACCTGGAGCAGCGGATCGCCGGGCTCGAGGCCCGCGTGTCGGCTCCCGACGACGTCAAAGGGCTTCCGGAGGTCGAGCGCGTCAGCAAGTGACGCCCTGGTCGAAGCCCTGCTGGCCGCTCCGGCCCGGCTGGGCCGGGTCCGCGTGCTCGCCATCGACGGGCCGTCCGGGGCCGGGAAGTCGACGCTGGCCGCCCGGGTCGTCGACGAGCTGCGCGCCCGCGGCTGCCGCACCGAGCTGATCAGCACCGACGCCTTCGCCACCTGGGACGACCCGGTCGCGTGGTGGCCGCGGCTCGCCGACGGCGTCCTGCGGCCGCTGGCCGAAGGCGTTCCGGGCGCTTACCGGCGCATGGACTGGACCACGGGGGTTCCCCGCCCGGGTGAGCTCGTCCGGGTGAGCGTGCCGGACGTGCTGGTGCTGGAAGGCGTCTCGAGCGGCCGGGCTTCGGCAAGAACCCTGCTTTCGCACCTCTGCTGGGTCTCCGGCGGCTCGGAAAGCGCGCGGCTGGACCGGGCCGTCAACCGGGACGGAGCGGGCGCACGGGCCGATTTGGGGCGCTGGCAACGGTTCGAGCGCGGCTGGTTCGCCGTCGACGGCACCCCCGCCGCGGCCGGGACCCGACTTTCGTAGGGAACGGACCGGTCACCCAGCGTGTCCGAACGACCCGGATCGATCCAGGACGCCACCACGACCGGACTAACATAGGTACCGCCATCTGAGTTAGTGATCCGGTACCGGGTGCAGCCGTAACGCGCAAACGGTCACATTCTGTCGTGATTTACGGACACATTGCGGTCAAATCGACGCCCACGTAGCGCGATCGTAACCTCACGTGCTTAAGTGCGGGCCGAGTTCCCGCTAGTGTCGGCGGGCACACCGATCGTCCGTCGAGTTCCTGACCGACCGGACGGTGACTTTGAACCCGAAACATCTCCCAAGGGGTGCCAGATGCAGCAATTGCGGCTGACCCGAACACGCCGCGTGGCCCTGATCGGGCTCGCCGGCGCGCTCGCGGTTTCGCTGTCCGCCTGTGCGGAATCCAAGCGTGAAGAAGGCGCCGGGGGTGGTACCGGGGGCACGATGATCTTCGGTGCGGCCGGCAACCCGAAGCTGTTCGACCCCGCGTTCAACGACGAGGGCGAGACCTTCCGCATCACGCGGCAGATCTTCGACACGCTGATCCAGAACAAGCCGGGCACCGCTGACCTCGAACCCTCCCTCGCCGAGAAGTGGGAGTCGAGCAACGAGGGCAAGACCTGGACGTTCACCCTCAAGTCGGGCGTCAAGTTCTCCGACGGCACCGCGATGGACGCGACGGCGGTCTGCGCCAACTTCGACCGCTGGTTCAACATGAAGGGCGCGGCCGCCCAGAGCCAGATGATCTACTACGGCGACGTCTTCGAGGGCTTCGCCAAGAACGAGGGCGACGCGGGCGGCGACCCGGTCTACAAGAGCTGCGAGGCGAAGGACCCGGGGACCGCGGTCCTCAACCTGAACAAGGCCAAGGGCGCGTTCCCGGCGGCGTTCACCCTCCCGTCGTTCGCCATCCAGAGCCCGACGGCGATCAAGCAGTACAACGGCGACACGGTCACCCAGAGCGGCGACTCGTTCACCTACAGCGAGTATGCGAACAAGCACCCGGTCGGCACCGGCCCGTTCAAGTTCGAGAGCTGGGACCAGGGCAAGGGTGAGATCACCCTGGTGCGCAACGACAGCAGCCCGACCCCGGCGAAGCTCGACAAGCTGATCTTCAAGGTCATCCCGGACGAGAACGCCCGCAAGCAGGCGCTGAAGGCCGGCGACATCAACGGCTACGACTACCCGAACCCGGCGGACTACGGCCTGCTGCGCAACGACGGCGAGCAGGTCCTCATCCGCCCGTCGTTCAACGTGCTGTACCTGGGCATCAACCAGTCCGGCCCGAACGCGGCGAAGCTGAAGGACCCGCGGGTCCGCCAGGCACTGGCCTACGGCATCAACCGCGAGCAGTTCGTGAAGTCCAAGCTGGCCGAGGGTTCCGAGGTCGCGACCGAGTTCGTCCCGAAGGTCATCTCGGGCTACACCGACGACGTCACCAAGTACCCGTACGACCAGCAGAAGGCCAAGGACCTGCTGAAGGCGGCCGGTGCCGAGGGCATGACGCTGAAGTTCTACTACCCGACCGAGGTCAGCCGTCCGTACATGCCGAACCCGGCGGACACCTTCACGGCGATCTCCGAGGACCTGAAGAAGATCGGCATCAACATCGAGGCCCACGCCGAGCCGTGGAACGGTGGCTACAAGGACGACGTGCAGAAGTTCGGCAAGCAGGACCTGCACCTGCTCGGCTGGACCGGTGACTACAACGACGCCGGCAACTTCGTCGGCACGTTCTTCGGCCGCGAGAAGAAGGAGTTCGGCTTCAACAACCCCGAGCTCTTCTCGGCCCTCGCCGCCGCGGACGCTTCGCCCGCCGGCGACGCGCACGCCAAGGCGTACCAGGAAGTGAACAAGAAGATCATGGACTTCCTCCCGGCGGTCCCGATCGCGTACCCGACGCCGGCCATCGTGGTCGGCCCGAAGGTCAAGGGTCTGGTGGCGAGCCCGCTCACCGATGAGCGCTTCAACACCGTGACCGTGAGCTGATTGCTGGATTTCAGCCAAAGGCAAGGGGTGGGTGCTACCGCGCCCACCCCTTGCGCCTGATCCCGGGCTGGCGACAAAGGACTGCACGTGCTCCGTTTTCTCGTGCGTCGGCTGCTACAAGCGATCCCGACGCTCCTCATCCTGTCCATCCTGGTCTTCGCTTGGTTGCGTTCCCTGCCCGGCGGTCCCGCAGCCGCGCTGCTGGGTGACAAGGCAACGCCCGAGAAGATCGCCGACCTCAACCACGTACTCGGGCTCGATCAGCCGATCATCCTGCAGTACTTCGGGTTCCTCGGCCGCGCCTTCACCGGCGACTTCGGCAACTCCCTGGTCTCGACCCAGCCCGTCATGGGCGAGATCACCACGTTCCTCCCCGCGACCATCGAGCTCGGCTTCACGGCCATGCTCATCGCGGTCGTCATCGGCATCCCCGCGGGCTACCTTTCGGCGCGCTACCGCGGCGGGCCCGTTGACAACGGTGTCATCCTGCTCAGCCTGATCGGCGTCGCGGTGCCGGTGTTCTTCCTCGGCTACATGATGCAGGACCTGCTGGCCTCCCCGCTGGGGCTGCCGTCGCAGGGCAGGCAGACGACCGGGCTCGACGCCACGGCCATCACGAACTTCGCCATCCTCGACGGCATCATGACCAGCGAGTGGGACGCGGTCTGGGACGCCATCCGGCACCTGATCCTCCCCGCGTTCGCGCTGGCCACCATCCCGCTCGCGGTGATCACCCGGATCACCCGCGCGTCGGTGCTCGAGGTGCTCAACGAGGACTTCATCCGCACGGCCAACTCGAAGGGCCTCACGCAGCCGGTGGTCCGCCGCCGGCACGTGCTGCGCAACGGCCTGCTCCCGGTGGTCACCACCATCGGCCTGCAGACCGGCGCGCTGCTCGGCGGCGCGGTGCTGACCGAGCGGGTGTTCAACTTCCGCGGCCTCGGGTTCCTCCTGGCCGAAGGCATCGAGCGGCGTGACTATCCGCGGCTGCAGGCGCTGCTGCTGTTCGGGGCCGTGGTCTACGTCCTGGTGAACATGCTGGTCGACATCTCGTACGGGATCATCGACCCGAGGGTGCGTGTGCGATGAACACTCTGCTCAACAAGAAGAAGGAACCGATCGACAAGCTCGCCGCGGCGAGCGGGCACAGCATCGGCGGCGAAGCGTTCCGCCGCATGCTGCGCAGCCCGGTCGCGATCACCGGCGGGGTCATCACCGGCCTGTTCTTCCTCCTGGCGATCTTCGCGCCGCTGCTCGCGCCCAAGGACCCGCTCGACCGCGCGATGCAGGACCAGGTGCAGCTCGGCCGGGGCATCATCCCCGGCTCGATGCCCGGCTACCCGCTCGGCGTCGACGACTTCGGCCGCGACTTCCTGTCCCGGCTGATCGTCGGTGCCCAGCAGACGCTGATCGTCGGCGTGCTCGCCACGCTGATCGGCGTGCTGCTCGGCGTCATCATCGGCGGCGTCGCGGGCGCGTTCGGCGGCTGGGTCGACACCGTCCTCATGCGACTGGTCGACGTCATGCTGTCGTTCCCGTCGCTGCTGCTGGCCATCTCGATCGCGGCGCTGTTCGCGAAGCCGAGCCAGTGGACGGTCATCCTGGCCGTGTCGATGGTCGGCGTGCCGATCTTCGCCCGGCTGCTGCGCGGGTCCATGCTGGCCCAGCGCGACGCCGACCACGTGCTGGCGGCGACGTCGCTGGGCGTGAAGCGCGGGACGATCGTGTTCCGGCACATGCTGCCGAACTCGCTCGGCCCGGTCATCGTGCAGGCGACGCTGACGCTGGCGACCGCCATCCTCGAGGCCGCGGCGCTGTCGTTCCTCGGTCTGGGCGACCCGGACCCGTCGCGGGCGGAGTGGGGGCTGATGCTCGGCAAGGCCGCGCGCCAGTTCCTCGACATCCGCCCGGAGCTCGCGTACTACCCGGCCATCGCGATCATCGTGGTCGCGCTCGGGTTCACGCTGCTCGGCGAGTCCCTCCGCGAAGCCCTCGATCCGAAGAACAGGCGGTGAGAACCCATGGCACTCCTTGAAGTCCGCGACCTTTCGGTCGTGTTCCAGCGCCGGGGCGAGAAGCCGTTCACCGCGGTGGACGGGGTCAGCTTCGACGTCGAGCCGGGCCAGACGGTCGGCCTGGTCGGCGAGTCCGGCTGTGGCAAGTCCGTGACGTCGCTGGCGATCATGCGGCTGCTCGCCCGCCGCGGCAACCAGGTCAGCGGCTCGGTGCGCTTCGAAGGCACCGACCTGCTCACGCTGTCCGACAAGGACATGCGCGACCGCCGCGGCCGCGACCTCGGCATGGTGTTCCAGGACCCGCTGTCCTCGCTGAACCCGGTCATCCCGATCGGGCTGCAGATCACCGAGGTGCTGGAGCGCCACCGCGGGATGTCGCGCAAGGCGGCGTCCGTGGAAGCGGTGGACCTGCTCGACAAGGTCGGCATCCCCGACCCGTCGCGGCGGCTTTCCGAGTACCCGCACCAGCTTTCCGGCGGGATGCGGCAGCGCGCGCTGATCGCGATCGCGCTGGCGTGCCGGCCGCGGCTGCTCATCGCCGACGAGCCGACCACCGCGCTGGACGTCACCATCCAGGCGCAGATCCTGGCGCTGCTGCGGGAACTGGTGCAGGACACCGGCACCGCGCTGATCATGATCACGCACGACCTCGGCGTCGTCGCCGGGCTCTGCGACGAGGTCAACGTGCTCTACGGCGGCAAGATCGTCGAGCGCGCGCAGCGGCACCAGCTGTTCGCCGAGCCGCGGCACCCGTACACGCACGGCCTGCTCGCCTCGATCCCGCGCCTGGACGCGGGCCGCGGCGAGAAGCTGGTCCCCATCCGGGGTTCGGTGGCCGACAACATCCCGTGGGAGCACGGGTGCGCGTTCGCGCCGCGCTGCCCCAACGCGGTGCCCGCGTGCCGCGAGGTCCAGCCGCAGCTGGTCCCCGACCGCGGCGGGCTGCTGCGCTGTCACAACCCCGTGCGGCCGCCGGTCGCGGCGGGAGGAGGAACCCGATGACCCGTCCTGCTGGTGACGTGCTGCTCGAGGTCACCGACCTCAAGGTGCACTTCCCGATCAAGCGCGGCATCGTGATCGACCGGACGGTCGGGCACGTGTACGCGGTCGACGGCGTCGACCTGGCCATCCGCCGCGGCGAAACCTACGGCCTGGTGGGCGAATCCGGCTGCGGCAAGTCCACGCTCGGCCGTGCGATCCTGCGGCTCAACGAGCCGACCGACGGCCACGTCGTCTTCGACGGCACCGACGTCGCGGCCCTGAAGGGCGAGGAACTGCGGAAGGCCCGGCGCCGGATGCAGATGATCTTCCAGGACCCGCTGTCCAGTTTGGACCCCCGCCAGTCGGTGGAATCCATTCTGCTGGAAGGGATGCGCGCGCACGGGCTCGACAAGGACAAGGAAGCGACGCAGCAGCGGCTGCGCCAGCTGCTGTCCGCGGTCGGCCTGCCGGAGACGGCGCTGCGGAAGTACCCGCACGAGTTCTCGGGCGGGCAGCGCCAGCGCATCGGCATCGCGCGGGCGCTGGCCGTGGAGCCGGACCTGATCGTCGCCGACGAGCCGGTGTCCGCACTGGACGTTTCGGTGCAGGCCCAGGTGGTGAACCTGCTGGAGGACCTGCAGGATCAGCTCGGGCTGACGTACCTGGTAATCGCGCACGACCTCGCGGTGGTGCGGCACATCTCCGACCGCATCGGCGTGATGTACCTGGGCGCGCTGGTCGAGGAGACCGACGCGGACTCGCTGTACCGCGAGCCGCTGCACCCGTACACGCGGGCGCTGCTGTCGGCCATCCCGGTGCCGGACCCGCAGGTCGAGGACACCCGTGAGCAGATCCTGCTCGCCGGTGACCTGCCCTCGCCCGCCAACCCGCCGTCGGGCTGCCGCTTCCACACGCGGTGCCCGTGGCGGCAGGCGAGCCTGTGCGACACCGAACGCCCGCAGCTGCGCGAGATCGGCGGCGGGCACCGGGTGGCGTGCCACTACGCGGAGGACATCCGCGACGGGCGCATCCAGCCGCACGAGGTGGAGCCGGAACTGATCGAGCTCACCGGGGCCCTGAACCCCGACCTGGGCCCGCCGGACATCGGCACCTCCGCCGAAATCCTCTGACCGGAGCTTTCACGTGAAAGTGACCCGGAGGTGCCGCCTCCACGTCACTTTCACGTGAAAGCGACGCGTCAGGGCTTGAGGTCGAGGGCGGCGCTCATCGTGCCGTCCATGTAGAACGGCGTCGAGTCGTGGACGTGGCTGATCCGCCACTCGCCGTCCTCCCGGCGGAAGCCCGTCGTCGAGCGGAACCACAGCTCGAACTTCTGCGGCATCCCCTTCGGCGTCGTCGACAGCCGGGTGAGGGAGTGGCAGAAGGCGACGTCGCCGCCGACGGTGACTTCCAGGTCGCGGACCTCGTACTCGATCGGGCCGTCGAAGCTCGCGAACCAGGCCTTGCGCGCCTCGACGTCTTCGCCGTGGTGGGCGAGCGGCGGGGCCAGGGTGTACGCGAGCAGCTCCGGCACGCACTGCGCGGCGAGCGCCTCGGCGTCACGCTCGGTCATCGCCTTGGCGCGGGCGGCCACGAGTTCGCGAATCAGCTTGTCGTCGTGCTCGGTCATGCCATCCTCCTGAGGTGGTGGTGCCTGCCTTTCGATGGGGACGTAGACGCCGCCGCGCGGATTTCGACATCCAGCGGGAGGAAGTTTTGAAGTACGTGGTGTTGATCTACGGAAACCCCGAATCCCGCGCGGCGTGGGCGGGCATGACCGAGGAGCAGCGCGCGGCCGGGCTCGCGTACTACCGGCAGCTCAACGCCGACCTCGACGCGTCCGGCGAGCGCATCGTGTCCGAGCGGCTGGCGTACCCGGAGGAGACGACGCAGGTCCGCGTCGGCGAGAGCGGCGTCCTGACGACCGACGGCCCGTTCGCCGAGGCCAAGGAGTTCCTCGCCGGCTTCTACCTGCTGGACTGCGAGAGCCTCGAACGGGCGACCGAGATCGCCGCCCGCGTCCCGGAGGCGGCGTTCGGGGTGGTGGAGGTCCGGCCGGTGATGGGGATCGGGTGAACACCGAGCTCCTGCGCTCGCTGGCCCCACAGGTCCTCTCGGCGCTGGTCCGCCGCTACGGCGACTTCGACGCGTGCGAGGACGCGGTCCAGGAGGCGCTGCTGGCGGCGTCCCAGCAGTGGCCGTCGTCCGGGCTGCCGGACAACCCGAAGGCCTGGCTGATCACCGCGGCTTCCCGCCGCCGCATCGAGCAGCTGCGCAGCGAGACGGCCCGGCATCGCCGGGAAGAGGCGGTGGCACTGGCCGAACCCCCGGACGCGGAGCCGGTCGGCGTCGACGACACGTTGACGCTGCTGTCGCTCTGCTGCCACCCGTCGCTGTCCCGGCCGTCGCAGGTGGCGCTGACGTTGCGCGCGGTCGGCGGCCTGACGACGGCGGAGATCGCCCGGGCGTTCCTGGTCCCGGAGCCCACGATCGGCCAGCGCATCAGCCGCGCGAAGCGGTCACTGCGCGGCGAGCGGTTCGTCGCTTCGGACTCGACGGCCCAGGTGCTCGAGGTGCTGTACCTGATCTTCACGGAGGGCCACACGGCCAGCTCCGGCGCCGAGGTGAACCGCGTCGAGCTGACGGCGGAAGCGATCCGCCTCACCCGGCAGCTGCGCTCGTCGCTCCCCGCGGACGGCGAGGTGACGGGGCTGCTGGCGTTGATGCTCCTGACGGACGCCCGCCGCCCGGCGCGCGTGTCGGCGTCGGGGGAGCTGGTGCCGCTGGCCGAGCAGGACCGGTCGCTGTGGGACCGGGCGGCCATCGCGGAGGGGGTTTCGCTCATCACGGACGCGTTGTCGTCGTCGCCGGTCGGCCCGTACCAGCTCCAGGCGGCGATCGCGGCGGTGCACGCGGAGGCGTCGTCGGCGGAGGCGACGGATTGGGCGCAGATCCTGACGTTGTACGACCTGCTGCGGGTGGTGGCGCCGGGACCGATGGTGACGTTGAACCGGGTGGTGGCGTTGGCGCAGGTGTCCGGGCCTGCCGCCGGCCTGGCCGAGCTGGCTTCGGCGGCCTCGGATCCGGCGTTGGCTTCGCACCACCGGGTCGACGCGGTACGGGGGCACCTGCTGGAGCTGTCGGGGGACGTCGCGGGGGCGCGGGAGGCGTACCTGGCCGCGGCGGGGCGGACGTTGAGCGTGCCGGAGCAGGGGTACCTGCGGTCCCGGGCAGCTGCTTTGGGTGGTGGCTGAGCCGTTCCCCGAGTTGTCCACATGGGGGTGAACCCTGTGGACAACCCTGTGGACCCCCGACCAAAGGAGTACCCCGGGCAATACCTGAGTAGGCCGCCCGAGGTGCCTCGCCCCCGGTACCCTGCGGAAAGCAGATTCCGGAGTACCAGGGGGTACGAACAGTGCACATCGACCAATGGCTGGAGGCGATCCCGCCGCTCTCGGTGTACCTGATCGTCGGCGCGGTGATCATGATCGAGAGCCTCGGCATCCCGCTCCCCGGCGAAATCGTGCTGGTCAGCGCGGCTTTGCTGGCTTCGACTCACGACACGCTGAGCCCGCTCTGGATCGCGGTCCTGGCCAGCGCCGGCGCCATCATCGGCGACAGCATCGGGTACTTCATCGGGAAAACCGGTGGCCAGCGGTTGTTCGCCTGGGCCGGCCGGAAATTCCCGAAGCACTTCGGCCCGACGCACCTCGCCAACGCCGAACGCATCTTCGACAAGCGCGGCGTGTGGGCCGTCTTCCTCGGCCGCTTCATCGCGTTCCTGCGCATCCTCGCCGGCCCGCTGGCCGGGTCGCTGCGCATGCACTACCCGAAGTTCCTGCTGGCGAACGCGGCCGGCGGCATCGTCTGGGCCGGCGGCACCACCGTGCTCGTCTACTACCTCGGCGTCGTCGCCGAAGAGTGGCTCGGCCGGTTCTCCAAGTTCGGCCTGGTCGCCGCGGTCGTCATCGGCATCATCGTCTTCTTCGTCATGAAGAAGCGCCTCGGCCGCAACCACGAGGGCGAAGAAGAGACCCCGAAGCAGGAGGAGACGGCGGCCTAAACAGCCACCAGCTCCGGCTCGGGCTTGCGCGTGAACCGCAGCGAGCCCAGCAGCACCCCGGTGATCACGACGGCGGCCGCGCCGATCTCCAGCGCGGTCGGCCGCTCGCCGAGGAAGACGAACGACGCCGACAGCCCGACCACCGGCACCAGCAGCGAGAACGGCGACACGACGCCGGCCGGGTTGCGCCGCATCAGCGTCGTCCACAGGCCCGAGCCGACGACGGTGCCGATCAGCACGACGTAGGTCAGGCCGCCGAGCGCGGTCAGGCCGGTCGGGGTGCCGAGCGTCGCCAGCGAGTGCCACTGCGCGGCCGGGCCCTCCATGACGAGTGACAGCGCGAACATCGGCAGCGGTGGCACCACCGACATCCACAGCGTGAAGTGCAGCGGGTTGTCCGGCTCGGCCCGGCGCGTGCTCAGGTTGCCGAACGCCCAGCTCAGCGCGCCCAGGAGGGTCAGCACCATCGGCAGCAGGGCGGCGTGCCCGGACTGCTGCCACGCGATCGCGACCATCCCGGCGACGGCCAGCGCGATGCCGGCCAGCTGGTGCGGCGTGACGCGTTCGCGCAGGAAGACGGCGCCGAGCAGCACCGTGAACGGCGCCGACGCCTGCAGCACCAGCGACGCGAGCCCGGTCGGCATCCCGGTGTCCATCGCGATGAACAGGAACGCGAACTGCCCGGTGCCGAAGCCGAGGCCGTAGCCGAGCAGGTAGCGCACCTTCACCTTCGGCCACGGCACGAACAGGATCGTCGGCACAGCGATGACGGCGAACCGCAGCGCGCCCGCGAACACCGGTGGGAACTGGCCGAGCGTGGCGTGGATGGCGAGGAAGTTGAGTCCCCAGAGGACGGCGACGAGCACGGCGAGCAGACGGTCACGAGCGGGCATGCGTCCACTTTCGCAACGACCACCGTGAAGGACCAGCGAGAATATCTGCAGGAACCTTGTAGCGCCGCTTCACATATGCTGGGCCCGTGGATCTGGGTCGCCTGCGCACACTGCGCGAGTTCGCCGACCGCGGCAGCGTGACGGCGGCCGCGCGGGCGTTGCACTGCACGCCGTCGGCCGTTTCGCAGCAGTTGCGCGCACTGCAGGGCGAGGTCGGCCTGCCGCTCACCGAGCCGGCCGGGCGCGGGCTGCGGCTGACCGACGCCGGCCGCGCGCTGGTCGCCCGCGCCGACGAGGTGCTGGCCGCTTTGGAACGGGCGGAGTCCGAATTGGACACCTACCGCAGCGCGCCGCGCGGGCGGGTGCGGCTGGCGATCTTCCAGTCGGCCGGGCTGATGCTGCTGCCAGGGCTGCTGACCCGCGTCGCCGGCTACGACGGCCTGGAGGTCGACGTCCGGGACGTCGACATGACGCCACCCGAGGTGCCGGGCCTGGTCGCGGACTACGACGTCGTCGTGGCGCACCGCGACGAGCACGCGCCGGAGTTCGACCACGACCGCCTGGACGTCGTGCCGCTGCTGCGCGAGCCGCTCGACGTCGCGCTGCCGGTCGGGCACCGGCTGGCAGCCAAGCGGCGCGTCGACCTGGCGGAGCTGGCCGACGAACGCTGGATCGGCGTCGACCACGGCTTCCCGGTGGACGACGTGCTGCGCTCGCTGACCATCCGCACCGGCGTGCGCCCGGTCGTCGTCCAGCGGATCAACGACTTCCGCATCACCGAACGGCTGGTCGCGGCCGGCCACGGCATCGCGCTGGTGCCGCGCTACACGATCGACACGCGCCGCGGCAGCGGCCTGGTCAGCAGGCCGCTGGCCGGGATCCGCGCGGCGCGGCTGGTCGAGGCGGTGTGCCGGACCGGCGCGCTGCAGCGCCCCGCCGTGGCCAAGGTGATCGAGGAGCTGGCCGCGGAGGTCGCTCAGCTCACCGCTTGAAGCCGCGCAGGTAGGTCAACGCGATGCCAAGCGCGTCCTGCAACGCCGTGAGGTCGTGCCGGATGTGCGCGAGCAGCAGTCCACCTTGGACGGACGTCATCGCCGCCTGCGCCAGCCGCGCCGGATCGGCGTCCGCGGCCAGCTCCCCGTTGTCCTGCAACGTTTTCAGCCCGCGCTCCAGGTGGGACTCCCACGTCCGGTAGGCCTGGTCGACCAGCGGCGCGAGCTTCGGGTTGTCGCCGACCTCGCCGGCGAGGTTGCCCAGCGGGCAGGCGATCGGCCCGCCCGCGCGGCGGTGGACGTCCAGCAGCTGCTCGGTCCACGTCTCGAGGTCGGCCCACGAGGCCAGCGCGAAGATCGCCGGCTGGTTGCCGAGGATCTGCTCGAGGTACCGGTCGATCACGGCCCCGACCAGCTGCTCCTTGTTCTTGAAGTAGTGGTACATCTGCGATTTCCCGGCCCCGCTCGCGGCGAGCACCTTGTCGACGCTCGTGCCCGCGACGCCGTCGACGTACATCAGTCCCGCCGCCGCGTCGACGATCGCGTCCCGCGTCCGCTTGCCGCGTGGGGTCGAAGCCGCTTGCGCCTCCATGTACTGAATAGTACAGTTCGGCGCACTGTACCGATCAGTACAACTAGCTAGGGGGATCCATGACGCTCGAAACCGCCCTGAACGGGCTGAACGACCAGCTCCGCGCCGCCCTGCCGCCGGAGATCGCCGAGGTCCTCGACGCGGACCGGCGCCGCGCCGCGACGGCGTTCGCCGAGGTGGGCGCCAAGATCGACGACTTCGAGCTGCCCAGCGCCGATGGGACGCCGGTGAAGCTGGCGGCGCTGGTCGAGGAGGGCCCGGCGGTGCTCGTGTTCTACCGCGGCCAGTGGTGCCCGTACTGCAACCTGACGCTGCGGACGTATCAGCAGGAACTGCTGCCGGAGCTGGAAAAGCGCGGCGCGACCCTGGCGGCGATCAGCCCCCAGAAGCCGGACGGCACGGTGCCCGACCTGGGGTTCCCGGTGCTTTCGGACGTCGGGAGCACGGTCGCGCGCGGGCTCGGGCTTAGCTACCCGGTGTCGGCGCCGGTGCGCGAGGCCATGGAGACGCTCGGCACGAACCTCGAGCAGGTCAACGGCACCTGGGACCTGGTCCACCCGGCGGTGGTCGTGGCCGACCAGGACCGGGTGCTCCGCTTCGTCGACGTCCACCCGGACTTCGTCACGCGGACCGAGCCGGCGGACATCCTCAAAGCGCTCTAGCGGACCGGTTCACGCTGAAGCCGGCGTGGTCGTGAGTGTTTGGTCGGGTTCTAACCCGACCAAACACTCACGACCAGCGCGACCGGCTAGCGGTTGGCGCGGTTCACCGCCGACACGACCGCGCGCAGCGAGGCCGTCACGATCGACGGGTCGACGCCGATGCCCCAGAACACCCGGTCCGAGATCGCGCACTCGATGTACGACGCGGCGCGCGCGTCGTCGCCCGGCGAGAGCGTGTGCTCGCTGTAGTCCAGCAGGCGCAGGTCGAAGCCCACGGTGGACAGCGCGTCGAAGAACGCCGCGATCGGGCCGTTGCCACGGCCGGTGACCTCGTGCTCGTCACCCTCCACGCGGACGGTCGCGGTGATGTCGTACTCGCCGTCGCCGTTGTCGCGGACGTGCTGGCGGACCAGCTCCAGCGGCGTCTTCAGCTCCAGGTACTCGGCCGAGAACGCGTTCCACATCGTCGTCGGGTCGACCTCGCCGCCCGCGGTGTCGGTGTGGCGCTGGATCACCTTCGAGAACTCGATCTGCAGGCGCCGCGGCAGGTCGAGCTGGTGCTCGGCCTTCATGATGTAGGCGACGCCGCCCTTGCCGGACTGCGAGTTCACCCGGATGACGGCCTCGTACGTGCGGCCGACGTCCTTCGGGTCGATCGGCAGGTACGGGACCTCCCACGGGTACTCCTCGACCGGCACGCCCTGCTTGTCGGCGGCGTCCTTCAGCGCGTCGAGACCCTTGTTGATCGCGTCCTGGTGGCTGCCGGAGAAGGCGGTGAACACCAGGTCTCCGCCCCACGGCGAGCGCTCGGGTACCGGCAGCTGGTTGCAGTACTCGACCGTCCGCTTGATCTCGTCCATGTCGGAGAAGTCGATCTGCGGGTCGATGCCCTGGCTGTAGAGGTTCATGCCCAGCGCGACCAGGTCGACGTTGCCGGTGCGCTCGCCGTTGCCGAACAGGCAGCCTTCGATCCGGTCGGC
Organism: Amycolatopsis sp. SID8362; assembly: GCF_010550475.1. Lineage (NCBI taxonomy): Bacteria > Bacillati > Actinomycetota > Actinomycetes > Pseudonocardiales > Pseudonocardiaceae > Amycolatopsis > Amycolatopsis sp. SID8362. The sequence goes on along the minus strand of NZ_JAAGNB010001160.1, from coordinate 8,144 downwards.
GCCGGCCTGGAAGCCCAGCTCGGCCGCGGCGATGCCGGTGCCGCGGTCGTTGTGCGGGTGCAGCGACAGGATCACCGAGTCGCGGCGGGCCAGGTTGCGGCTCATCCACTCGATCGAGTCGGCGTAGACGTTCGGCGTCGCCATCTCGACGGTCGCCGGCAGGTTCAGGATCACCGGCTTCTCCGGCGTCGGCTGCCAGATCTCGGTGACGGCGTCGCAGACCTCGAGCGCGTACGACAGCTCGGTGCCGGTGTAGGACTCCGGCGAGTACTGGAACCGGAAGTCGGTGTCGGGCTGCTTGTCGGCCAGCTCGACGACCATTTCGGCGGCCTGCGTCGCGATCTTCTTGATGCCTTCGCGCTCCTCGCGGAAGACCACGCGGCGCTGCAGGATCGACGTCGAGTTGTAGATGTGGACGATCGCCCGCGGCGCGCCTTCGAGCGACTGGAACGTCCGCTCGATCAGCTCCGGGCGGCACTGGGTCAGCACCTGGATGCTGACGTCGTCCGGGATGGCGCCTTCTTCGATGATTTCGCGGACGAAGTCGAAGTCCGTCTGCGACGCGGCCGGGAAGCCGACCTCGATCTCCTTGTAGCCCATGCGGACCAGCAGGTCGAAGAACTTGCGCTTGCGCGCGGGCGACATCGGGTCGATCAGGGCCTGGTTGCCGTCCCGCAGGTCGACGGCGCACCACAGCGGCGCGCGCTCGATGCGCTTGGCGGGCCAGGTGCGGTCGGGCAGGTCGATGTTCTCGACCATGTCGTACCAGGGGCGGTAGCGGTGGACCGGCATGGACGTGCCGCGCTGGGTGTTCCAGGCGGGCTGGTCAGCGGGCGCGGGACGAGAGGGCTTGCGGATCTTGCTCATGGGTTTGAGGGTGTCTCCAGCTCGACGGGTGCGACCGGCACCACGAAGCCCCGCGACGGGGAGCCGGTCCGGTCAGGCCCCGTCGCGGCAGCGAAGCAGGAGAGCACGCGCCACGGCTCCACCATAACCACGGAACGCCGCCCGAGGGAAGCCGGGCAGCCCCTTCCAGGGGTTACCTGTGGGTAGCCACAGGACGGTCGCCGTGCGAAACTGCGGACATGGCTGAGCACGCAGAGTCGTCGTCGGAGGAGACCAAGGTCTCCCGCCGAGCTCCCGTCGACTGGCGCCGCACCCGGGGCCGGGTGGCGTCGGTGGCGGCGTCGATCGTCCGCTGGGTGGGTCTGGTCTTCGCCGCGTTCCTGGTGATCCACGTGATCTTCACGGTCGGCTCGGCCAACCCGGACAACGGCATCGTCTCGTTCGTGAAGTCCTGGGCGGACAGCCTGGCGCTGGGGTTCAGCGACCTGTTCACGCCGAGTGACGAGAAGCTGCGCGTCCTGGTGAACTACGGCATCGCCGCGGTCTTCTGGCTCGTGGTGTCGGGCATCCTGGCGAAGATCATCCGCCGCGTGGGCGGGGCTTCCTGACCTCGCGGTGATCACGATCGGAGCGGCCTCGTAACGCGCGGTCGCCGCCGATCGACTTCAGCACGCCGGAAGGAGTGCTGATCATGTCCGTTCCACCGCACGCAGTGGTGAAGCCGAGCGCGGTCGCGCGCGTCGTGAGCCTGTGGTACTTCGTCGTCACGATCGGGTCCTTCGGGCTGTTCGCCTGGGTTCCGTTCGTGCACGCCGGCATCCGCCTCGGCCGGAAGGCGCTCCACGTCCGTGCGGTCGTATTCGGCGCCATCGCGGTCCTGATGATCGTGCTGCTTTCGCTGTCGCCGACCGACGCCGCGGGCAAGACGGTGACCACCACCGGCAAACTGCTGACCACGATCGCCACGATCACGGGCCTCGTGGTCGTCGCGGTCGGCTGCGTCATGCAGGCCAAGCTGCGGCGGCAGATCCTGGCCCCGGGCGCGCGCGGCACCGGACCCGACCCGGCGCTCACTGCCGCGCTCGCCGCGCGGGAACGCCGGGCCGAGGCCAGGAAGCTGGCCCTCAGCGACCCCCTCATCGCGCGCGACCTCCGGATCGGCCGGCCCGACCTGCCGCGGAACTACGACGACGGCGGCCTGGTCGACCTCAACAACGCGCCGGCCGACGTGATCGCCGCGGCGTGCGGGCTTGACCCCACCACGGCCGAGGGGATCGTCGAGGTCCGGGTCGCGGCCGGCGGGTTCGCCGCCGTCGAAGACGTCTTCACCACCGTGCCCGTCGCCGCCTGGGACCGGGTGCGGGACCGGGCCGTCGTGCTGCCACGCTAGAGCGCCGGCTTGCCCCAGGAGTCCGTGAACGCGAACTCCGCCAGCGGCAGCCGCACCCGGTCCGCCTTCTCACGCTCGATCCGCCAGTCCTCCTCGAGCACCTCCGGCGCGGCCGGCGACCCCACCGCGATCGCCACCTTCGGGACGGCGTCGTCCGGCAACGAGAACGCCGACCGGACCGCGTCCGCCGAAAACCCCGCCATCTGGTGCGCCACCAACCCCAGCTCCACCGCCTGCAGCACGAGGTTCTCCGACGCCAGCCCGAGCCCGTACTCCGCGTACGGCACCGAACCCTTCTCGTTCGTCGTCACCATCACGCCGATCAGCAGCAGGCTCGCCCGGTGCGCCCACGCCTGGTTGCCCGAGTTCAACGTCGACAGGATCGCGTCGAACGCCGAGGTCCCGCGGACGCCCACCAGGTAGCGGGCCGGCTGGGTGTTGCCGAACGACGGGGCCCAGCGGGCCGCCTCCAGCAGGGCCCGGACCTGGTCCTCGGTCACCGGAAAAGACGCGTCCAACGCCCGCGGGCTCCACCGTTCGGCCATCAGGGTCGCGATCGGGACGCTCGTCACAGCTGGCTTTCGCACGATCCAGACCCTACCCACGAGTGCTGTGCATCACTCGGGAGGAAGGGCTCCGCGCATTTCGTTGGTGTTGCGGAAGATTTACTTCCGAGTGACCCGCGCGAAGGGTGCGCCCCACGTCAAGAGGGTGGCGGGCCGTCCAAGCCCCGGTAGGCTCCACTGCAAATCATGGGACGCGGGGGCTCTCCGGTGCCCACCAGGGAGCCGCCCGGCCCGCGAGGAGGTTCGGGCGTGGCCCTCGTGGTCCAGAAGTACGGCGGATCGTCGCTGGAAAGTGCCGACCGGATCAAGCGCGTCGCCGAGCGGATCGTCGCCACCAAGAAGGCGGGCAACGACGTCGTGGTGGTCTGCTCGGCGATGGGTGACACCACCGACGAGCTGCTCGACCTGGCGCAGCAGGTCAACCCGGCGCCGCCGGAGCGCGAGATGGACATGCTGCTCACGGCCGGTGAGCGCATCTCGAACTCGCTGGTGGCCATGGCCATCTCGGCGCAGGGCGCCGAAGCGTGGTCGTTCACCGGTTCGCAGGCCGGCGTCGTCACGACGTCGGTGCACGGGAACGCGCGCATCATCGACGTCACGCCCAGCCGCGTCACCGAAGCCCTCGAGCAGGGGTACGTCGCGCTCGTGGCGGGCTTCCAGGGGGTCGCGCAGGACACCAAGGACATCACGACGCTCGGCCGCGGCGGCTCGGACACCACCGCCGTCGCCCTGGCCGCCGCGCTCAACGCCGACGTCTGCGAGATCTATTCCGATGTGGACGGTGTGTATTCGGCCGACCCGCGGATCGTGCCGGACGCCCGGAAGCTCGACACCATCCCGTACGAGGAGATGCTGGAGCTCGCCGCCAGCGGCTCGAAGATCCTGCACCTGCGTTCGGTCGAGTACGCGCGCCGCTACGGCGTGCCGATCCGAGTCCGCTCTTCCTACAGTGACAAGCCGGGCACGACGGTGACCGGTTCTATCGAGGAGATCCCCGTGGAACAAGCCCTGATCACCGGTGTGGCGCACGACCGGTCCGAAGCCAAGATCACGGTCACCGGGGTGCCGGACCACACCGGTGCCGCGGCCCGGATCTTCCGCGTGATCGCCGACGCCGAGATCGACATCGACATGGTGCTGCAGAACGTGTCCAGCACCGTCTCCGGCCGCACCGACATCACCTTCACGCTGTCGAAGGCCAACGGCGCCAAGGCGGTCAAGGAACTGGAGAAGGTCAAGGCGGAGATCGGCTTCGAGTCCGTCCTCTACGACGACCACGTCGGCAAGGTCTCGCTGGTCGGCGCCGGGATGCGCTCGCACCCGGGTGTCACGGCGACGTTCTGCGAGGCGCTGGCCAATTCGGGCGTCAACATCGAAATCATCAACACCTCGGAGATCCGCATCTCGGTGCTGATCCGGGACGCGCAGCTCGACGACGCCGTGCGCGCGATCCACGAGGCGTTCGAACTCGGCGGCGACGAAGAAGCCGTCGTCTACGCGGGGAGTGGTCGCTGATGTCCGAAGGGTTGCGGGTCGGGGTGGTCGGCGCGACCGGTCAGGTCGGCGCGGTGATGCGCAAGCTGCTGGCGGAGCGGGAGTTCCCGATCGCCGAGCTCCGGTACTTCGCTTCGTCGCGCTCGGCGGGTTCCAAGCTGCCTTGGCGCGACACCGAAATCACGATCGAGGACGCGTCGACGGCGGATCCGTCCGGTTTGGACATCGCGCTGTTCTCCGCTGGCGGCTCGACGTCGAAGGCGCAGGCGCCGCGGTTCGCCGAGGCGGGCGTGACGGTGATCGACAACTCCTCGGCGTTCCGGATGGACCCGGACGTGCCGCTGGTCGTCAGCGAGGTCAACCCGCAGGCGATCAAGGAGGCGCGCAAGGGGATCATCGCGAACCCCAACTGCACCACCATGGCCGCGATGCCGGTGCTGAAGCCGCTGCACGACGAGGCCGGGCTGGTCCGCCTGGTCGCGTCGACCTACCAGGCGGTGTCCGGCAGCGGGCTGGCCGGCGTCGACGAGCTGGCGGGCCAGGTCAAGGCCGCCGCCGAGCACGCGTCGCTGCTGACCCACGACGGCGCGGCGATCGAGTTCCCGAAGCCGGAGAAGTACGTCCGCCCGATCGCGTTCAACGTCCTCCCGATGGCCGGGTCCATTGTGGACGACGGCGAGTTCGAGACGGACGAAGAGAAGAAGTTCCGCAACGAGAGCCGCAAGATCCTCAGCATTCCGGGGCTCGGCGTTTCGTGCACCTGCGTGCGGGTGCCGGTGTTCTCGGGGCACTCGATCTCGGTGAACGCGGAGTTCGCGCAGCCGCTGAGCGTGGCGCGCGCGACCGAGCTGCTGACGCACGCGCCGGGCGTCGAGCTCTCGGAGGTCCCGACCCCGCTGCAGGCGGCCGGCAACGACCCGAGCTACGTCGGCCGCATCCGCGTCGACCAGGGCATCGAGGACGGCCGCGGGCTGGCGCTGTTCATCTCTAACGACAACCTGCGCAAGGGCGCGGCGCTCAACGCGGTGCAGATCGCGGAGCTGATCGCCCAGCAGTGACGACGCGCGATTGCCGTCACGCGTCCCGGGACGCGTGACGGCACGTCTTCGCGCGCAGGGCCGCGAACTGCTTCACGGGATCGGCGGCACGGGTGACGTCGGTGGTGAAGTTCCAGACGTACCCGCCGGCGTGGCCGCCGAGCTTCCGGAACTGGGCGACGGCCTCGTCGTGGCGGCCGTTGTGGTGCAGCGCGTAGATGGCGTAACCGCGGTCTTCCCTCGCGCTCGGGTGGTCGGCGCCTTCGCCGTCGAGCCAGGGCAAGGCCGTGTCGAGGGCCTCCTGGACGTAGCGGCTGCGCCAGATCGGGGTGCCTTCCATGGCCATCTCGAAGGCCGCCCGCAAGGGCAGCGGCGTCAGCGACGGGGCCATGGCCGCGGCCCCGGTCGCGAAGTCGAGCAGGCGCTCTTCGGTGCCGTGCCACTTCGGGCACCAGTAGCGCAGGGCGCGCTCGTGACCGGGCCGGTGGGCGGGTGCGCGGACGATGAGGCCCGTCCAGATCCCGTCGAAGGGCTGGTACCGGACACCGAGCCCGGTGGCGACGGAGACGAGGGTCGCCCACGGCGTCGGATCCGCTTCGGCGAGTTCGGCCGCCTTCCACGCGGTGTCCGCGGCGTGTTCCAGGAACTGGAAGAAAGGCCCGAACTGCTGGCGGCTGGTGTGCCGGCCCCACGCCGAGCCCCGCCGCTGCCAAGCCAGTGCCACGAACGTCTGCGCCTGCACGACGGTGGCGTCCGGATCGCCATCGCGGGCCGCGAGCCAGTCCCGCAACCACTGCCGCTCGGTGGTGGCGGTGGTGGCGAGGGCGTCGACGACGGCGGTGCGCCGGTCCCAGTCACCGTGGAGCGAGGCGACGAGAGCGGCGGCGGGGTGCCAGTCGCCGGCGAGGGCCGCCGAGACCGCGGCGGCGAGGCCGGGGTCGTCGAACCGCGGATCGGCCGTCAGTCCGGTGTCGGGGACCATCCCCCGGGCGGCGGCGCCCGGGCCGGGCAGCAGTCCCATGTGCGTTTCCTCCACAGTGGACGATCGGAAATCGCCTTGTCCGAATCGTCGTCACGGGGGATCCTAAGCCCCGCAAGCAAGTCATGGGGAGGAAATCATGTACACCGCCGTCGACGGCGCCCGCGTCCCGATCCGGATGTGGGCCGACCCCGCGTCGGTCGAAGAGCAGGCCATGCGGCAGCTGCACAACGTCGCCAACCTGCCGTGGGTGCACGGCGTCGCCGTGATGCCCGACGTGCACTACGGCAAGGGGGCGACCGTCGGCAGCGTCATCGCGATGCGCGACGCCGTCTCGCCCGCCGCCGTCGGGGTGGACATCGGGTGCGGGATGAGCGCCGTCCGGACGTCGCTGAGCGCCGCCGACCTGCCCGACGACCTCGGGAAGCTGCGCCGCCGGATCGAAAGCGCCGTGCCGGTCGGGTTCGGGCTGCACAAGACGCCCGTCAACCCCGCGAAGGTGCACGGCGTCGGCGGCTGGGACACATTCTGGAAGGGCTTCGGCGAGCTGCACAGCGGCGTCCAGGAGCTGCACGACCGGGCCGCGCGGCAGATCGGGAGCCTCGGGGGCGGGAACCACTTCATCGAGGTCTGCCTCGACGACGACGGCCGGGTCTGGCTGATGCTGCACTCGGGTTCGCGCAACATCGGCAAGGAGCTGGCCGAGCGGCACATGGCGGTCGCGCGGAAGCTGCCGCACAACGCCGACCTGCCGGACCGGGACCTCGCCGTGTTCGTCGCGGGCACGCCGGAGATGCAGGCGTACCGGCGCGACCTGTTCTGGGCGCAGGACTACGCGGCGCGCAACCGCGCCACGATGGTCGCGCTGGTGAAGCAGGCGCTGAAGGACGTCGTCCCGCAGACGACGTTCGACGACGCCATCTCCTGCCACCACAACTACGTTTCGGAGGAGACGTACGACGGTGTCGAGCTGCTGGTCACCCGCAAGGGCGCGATCCGTGCCGGATCGGGTGACCTCGGGATCATCCCGGGCAGCATGGGGACCGGTTCGTACATCGTCCGCGGGCTCGGGAACGAGTCCTCGTTCCAGTCGGCGTCGCACGGCGCCGGCCGCCGGATGTCGCGCAACAAGGCCAAGAAGCTGTTCACCGCGGACGACCTCGCGGCGCAGACTGCCGGCGTCGAGTGCCGCAAGGACTCCGGCGTCGTCGACGAGATCCCGGCGGCGTACAAGGACATCGATTCGGTGATCCGGGCGCAGACGGACCTGGTCGAGGTCGTGGCGCACCTCAAGCAGGTGGTCTGCGTCAAGGGCTGACCGGTACCTTGGCGCCATGACGAGGGGTGGAACGACGGCCGCGCTGCTGGCCGGGGCCGCACTGCTGCTGAGCGGGTGCGACCAGGTCAGCGACGCGGTCGACCAGGGGTCGAAGACCGCCGACAAGGTGAGCGCGTGCACGGAGGCGCTCGGGCTGGCGGACCTGAACCCGCTGGTCGACCCGGACAAGCTCAAGGCGCGCGCCGCGGACAAGGAGAAGCGGCTGCGCGAGCTGGCGGCGAACGTCCAGGACCAGGACGTCAAGAACGCGCTGCTCGGCATGGCCGGCTCGTACGTCGAGGTGCAGAAGGAACGCATCGAGGACGCCGGCGTCGTGGCCCAGTGGGTCCAGCGCAACGTCAAGAAGCTCGACGCCCTCCGCGCCGCCTGCGGCTGACGGTCACTCGCCGCCGGTGGCGGCCAGCGCCGGGACCGGGTCGGCGGCCGGTTCCGGCGTGCGGGAATGGCGGTGGAGCAGGCCGGCCGCCGCGATCAGCAGGCCGCCGAGGCCGGC